>JALUXR010000044.1 GCA_027013285.1 Candidatus Altimarinota bacterium
CAGAAATAACATCTTCAAAATAATTAGACAATTCTTCTTTTTTAATATCTTCAAAAATACAAATAATCTTTTCTATCAACTTTTTGTCCTTATATTTTTCATTTTTTAATAAATCATATATTTTCATTAATTAAATTTGTTCTAAAATAAATATATTCCTTTATCATCCTGAACTTGTTTTCAGGATCTAGATGATGAAATAAATTCAGCACGACATAAATGTTTTATTCCCAAGTGTAAAACAATCAAATTAAATTAAAACTCTGTTTTCAATTTGACTATAATAAAAATTATATATTTTAAAATATCTTTATTCTAAAGTTATATTTTTAAATTCTTGCACTGCACTATCTAAATCATTATTTATAATATTAAAATCATAAGTATCTTTTGATTCTAACCAAATTAAAGATTCATTTACCCTAATTTTAAAATTTTCAGAATTTTTATCTTCTCATCTTTTTACAAGTCTTTCTTTCAGAATTTCTTCAGAAGGAGGTAAAATAAAAATAGTTTTTACATCATAAACTCATTTTAAAGTCTCTTTCAAAAATTTAACACCTTGAGGATCTACAATATACAAAGGAAATTGCTTATTATCCAATATTTTTTCCAACTCTTCATAAGTAGAACCATAAAAATTATTATGAACTTCAGCATATTCTATAAATTCCTTATTTTTAATTTTATTTCTAAAAGTTTCTACATCTAAAAAATAATAATCTTTTCAATCTATTTCATAATTTCTTTTTTTCCTAGTCGTTGTAGTAATTATCTTTTTAATTTTTCAATTATTATATTTTTTATCGAATTCTTCCCAGATAGTTGTTTTACCAACTCACGAAGGTCCAGACAAAATAAATACTTTTTTCATTTTACATATTTATTTTATAAAAAACTCACCAAATATTTGGTAAGAATACTGTTTTCTCAACTATTTTCAAATAATTTTATGTTGAGATAAAATCAGTTTCGTATGGACTAGCTAATACTTTTAGTGCAACATGCTGTTGTCATGCAAACAAAAGTCATTCTCATACATTTGCACTTACAAGCATATTTTTTTCGGCCTCTGAAAGTGAAAATACTTTATCCATAGATTTCATACTTGCTGTAGATTGCTTCAAAAGTATCTGCACTGCTGCATTTGATACTATTGGTTTACCATAAGGAGAATTTAAGAAATCTTCTACATCTTGAGTAATAGTTGTTACTCATAATTTATATTTTCTTGCTCTTTTGATAAGTCCAAACAAGAAACTTGCTGCCATTTCTTCTTTCATCATAATCCAAGCTTCATCTACAACTAACAATCTTTTTTTCTTATGTGCTCTTACTTTTGTCCAAATATAATTTAAAACATTATACATTGCTGGAGTTTTCAAAGCATCTTCAATATCTCTAATACTAAATACAGTCAATCAATTATCTAGATCAATATTAGTATAATTATTAAACAAATTACCAAAACTTCAAGTTACATACTTACTTAGCTTAATAGCAAGCATATTTCATCATTCTGTTCCTTCCAAAACAGTAAGTAAATCTTCCATCAATGGTGGAGTTTTACCATCTGGATCTGAAGTAAAATCTATCTCTTTCAATGCATAAGTTTGTTGAATAGCAGTATCAAGAACTGATTCTTCTACAGGAGTAAGTCATCAAACTAAAACTGAAATTAATCAAATAAGTTCCATAATTTTTCATCTTAACAAATCTCATTCAGCATAATCTCTATCTTCAAGTTTTGGAGGTAAATCAAATGGATTTATATATTGATGAGAATTTACTGAAACATTTACATAAGTTCATCATACTTTATCTACCAATCATTTATACTCATTTTCAGGGTCTATAATAATCACTTCAGTTCATAAAAGTAAATATCTTAAAACTTCAAGTTTTGTAGTAAAAGATTTTCAGGCTCAAGATGTAGCCAAAGTTATACTATTTGCATTTGGCATTTTAGGAGAAAATCTATCAAAAATAACTAATGAACTAGAATGTAAATTAATTCAATATAATATTCAACTTTCTTGAATTAAATCATTACTAATAAATGGAAATGCACCTCAAAGTGAAGTAGACAACATACTTCTATAAATTCATAAATCATCAATAGCTACAGGTGTAGTACTATGAAAACCTTCGTCCATACGAAAAGATGCTCTTTTTACATTTATAGCATAAGTTTTCATAAGTTGTTCAAATTTTTTTGAAAAAATATCTAAGTTATTATCAGGATTATATTTTTTCTCTCTTCAAGTTTCTTCTGAATACAATGTCGTATAAAAAGAAGTTTGAAAATATTTTTCTTCTCAAGTAGCTAATTTTTGTAAAATATTATCTATATCTTGATATTCAATTTCTATATCTTTATCCACTGCTCTACCTTTTTCCATAGCATCATTTATTTCTACTTTTACTTGAGTAGCTCTTTTTTTTAGAGCCGATGCTATAGTAGCCTTTTCAGTTGGATATATAAACCAAGTAGAATCATATTTACCATCAAGATTAACAATTCATCTTGTCCATAAAAAATCTATTACTGATGGATATGAATTTGCATAATAGGTTCTTGCATACATACCAGATACATTTACTTCATTTATTCAAATATCAAAAGAAGAAGGTGTAATTTTTTGTCTAATATTTGCATTTGCTTTATCAATTTCTTGATCCTGTTTCAATAAATAAGACCTTAACTCAGAGGTTAATTTACTATCTGAGTATTCATCATCAGGTAATTTCAAAAATCATTTAATTTGTTCTTCTAAATTTTTATTACTCTTAACTTCTATTTTATTATCATTTTTTTTGCCTCAAGATTTTTTAGATGTATTTGCAGCTGGAAACAAAGCATTTACTATTTTATCTATAAATCATTCTTTTTTATTAGTAGATTTCTTTTTATTTACAGTATTTTTTATAGTTTTTGTATAATTAACATATACTCCATCAAATTTTCCATCATATATTTTATTATCATATAACATATTTTTAAATTTACTGTATTAAAATTTCAGATTGTTTTTTCGAAGATAATGGATTATAAACTTCAAAAAGTAATGATACTATTTCTTTAAATTCTAATTTTCTAGCTTGTAATCAAATTCAACTTAATCAATTTTGAACTAAACTACATCTTTGATCTAAATGTTTCCTTCATTTTTGTAATTGTCTAAGTTTATTAGCAATACTTTCAGCAGTTTCAGTATTTGACAAAGCAGACATTATCTTATTAAATTGACTCTGTCTTATTTGCTTATTATCATCAAAAGTATAATAAGGAACAACTACATAAAATTCTTTTGTAAATAATAATCATTGAGAATCATTTAATTTTTTAAGAAAATCAAAATATTGATCTCATTGCCATTTTAACACTTCATTTTCAACCAAATCAATATTACTTTTTACATAAGCTAAATAATCAGATAAATCTAAATAAGTAGACCTAAGTAAAATTTGAACAGGAAAATCTATAGAATTTAAAAATCTTGAATATCTTTCAGCTACTATCTTTTGTTCTTCTGAATTTCTTAAATCTATATTTAATCAAGAACATTTTATAATAGCTCTTAATCACCCATCTTTCAAAGCTATAGTATCTCACCTTATTTCTGCTATATTTAAATATTTATCAGTAGTTTCTATAGTTTCTTTATTCTTTATAATCTTGTCTTTTTCAGATTTTCACATTTATTATTTCTTTGCAAATAAAATAGTCTTCAATAATCATTGATCATTTTTATCAACTGTAATTACAGTATGAGGATAAGGAATATTAATATTATTTTCTTCCAAAACTTTTTTAATAGTATCATTAACAGTTGATACTGCAGCAGGACCAGGAACTGCTCAATTTGGATCTATAAAAAATAAAATTTTTAAATCTATTCAAGAATCTGCAAATTTTTCAGTAACAATAGCTGTTTTTTCTTTTTCTACTATGAAATTTAATTTATTAATTCCTTGTTTTATAACAGTTTTAACTTTTTCTAAATCACTATCATAATGAACTGAAACAGTAGTATCAAATCTTATAAATTCTTCTGTATTAAAAGTTTTAATAGGAGAACTTATAAGTGTTAAATTAGGTATTATTACTTTCTGATTATTAAATTCTCTAAGAACTGTATATCTTATAGTTATTTCCTCAATATAACCAAAATATCATAATCATCATTCTACTTTTATTATATCTCAAAGTGTATATTCTTTTGTAGTTAAAATAAAAATTCAAGCAAGCATATTTCATAAAATTTCTTTAAATGCTAATCATATTCAAAATGATAATCATCATAACAATAATCCCACATCAAATCAAACAATCTTAAATCATATAAAAATAGAAAATATTAATAATGTATAATAAACTATATCTCATACTAAATTTCAAGTTTTTTCTAAAGCATCTTCATCAGATAAAATAGAATTTCTTATTATTTTCTTTTTTACATTTGAAGCTATTATTTTCGAAACTATAATTAAAAATCATACAACTATAATTGCTAAAAATAATTTTAGCACAAAAGCAATAAAAGGATTATTCATCAAATGTTCCCATCATGTACTTGCAACTTGTTTTGTTGTATCTGCAACTTGCTGTGAGTTACTTGGCATTTTTTTATTTTTATTAAGTAATTAAATTTCTTTTTATATACCTTTTATAATAACTATATCCTCTTTAAAGTCAAAAAAATAAAAGAGTTTTTAATTGACATTATATTTATTTTCTAGCTAATACTAATCAATATATTTTTACATTTGGATATTTTATTTTGATAATTTTAGAAATTTCTTCAAGTGTAGATCAAGTTGTAAGAATATCATCTACAAGAACAATGGCTTCGATATCTTCAGAAATATCTAATGATGCAAAGCTATCTTTTAAGTTTTCCAATCTTTCATTTCTACCTTTTACTTTGGCTTGTGGCTTAGTCCATTTTATTTTTTTACAAACTGCTTGCACTTTTATATTATTCTTTTTTCAAATATAATTTGCTAATAATTCTCATTGATTATATCATTTGATAAAATATTTTCTTATCCAATGCATAGGAACATAACTAATAATTGTTTTATTTTTATCTAAATTAGAAAAATACATTTTAAAATACAAATCCATCATATCTCAGATTTCTTTTATTAAATCTTTTCTATGATAATATTTAAAATTTAATAAATACTTTTTAAGTTCTTTTGTATAATAAAAGCAAGTTATAATCTGCTCTAATCAATAAATTCATTTACAAAATTTATGTGTTTGAAAATTTTTACTTTCTTTTTTACATTTATAACATATTTCATCATGAGATCTAAATTTTAATTTGATTTTTTTATCAAGATATTTTCATAACATATGAGAATTTAAATCATTCTTAGGAAAAAGAATATTTAGCATACAAAACTAATTGAAAGTAAAAGACTTTTTTGTATTATGTTTTTATAATTTAAACTTTAAATCAACTATTTCAATGAATTTATTTTCAAAAAAATCTATATTTTTAAACACTAAAATATTATTAATTCTACTTATTTTTCATTTCTTATTAATGACATTTTTAAGATTTCAACTTGGATGAGATGGACATATTCACTTTTTACATTCAGAGATATGGAATTTATGGAAAGATGTTTATTTATTTTTTATCTATATTTTAATAATTTGATATACTTATAAAAATAATATTTTAAAACAAAATTTTACAAAAAATAAAAAAATAAATATTTTATTTTGAATTATTTTACTTTTTAGCTTAATTATAACTTTACTTAATTTTCATTGATTAAAATGACTATTTATAGGATTTAAATATGATCTATGGTTCTTATTTCCTGTAATATTTTTTAGTTTAGTTGATTGGACAAAAAAAGACATAAACAAATTTTATAGATTAATATTAGATTTACTGAAAACTGTTATAATTTTCTGTATTATCTTTGCAATTATAAGATTTACACATCCAGAACTTTTATTTTTCTTTGGATATGGACCTTTATGAAACCGAACAGCTTGATGATATCCACCTATGTTATTTCAAACAGGTCTTGATTGAATACAAAGATTTTCAGGAATATTTTCTTGACCAAACCATATGGCATTTTATTTTATAACATTCTGACCAATAATTTTATTTAGCATATTAAATAAAAAATTACACTATATTTGGTGAATTTTATATATTATATTATTGTTTGGAACATTATCAAGAAGCTGAATTTTAGCATTTTGATTAGAAATATTTTTAATTTCTCTATTTATATTTAAAAATTATAGAAATTATAGAAAATTCATACTTTCGTGTTTTATAGCTATATGAGTTGGAATAGTAAGTTTAGGTTCTTATCTATATTTTTCATGAAAATATAATCAAATCATACTAAGATGAGCAAGCACAAAATGACATATTTTAAAAGTAGAAAAGACTCTAAAAGACATAAAAGAAAATCCATTATGACACTGAATATGAACAGCTTGACCTGCTGCACATTATGTAAAAAATGACATAATCCCAGAAAGCTGGTTCTTACAAATGTTTTATGAATTATGAATTTTATGATGAATATTATGGTTTAGTTTCATATTTTATATAATATTTTTAACATACAAAAATATACAGATAAACTACCCTTACCTACAAAACAAAGATATACTCAAAATTTCACTAAGTATTTGAATGATAGGATTATTATTTCAATGACTGGTTTTACATAGTTTTGAAGATAGTATGACGAGTTTACCATTATTTATTATAGTTTGAATTATTTTATCATTAAACCAAAATAATGTTTCAAAAAATTAAAAATATTTTATCATTAGAGATGATATGGAAAAAAATATTAGCATATGGATTGTTAATTTTCTTTTTTTATATCACAAAAGATTTTCTATTCTTATTTTTACTAACTTTTTTGTTTGCTTATTTAACTTATGTTTTTGCAAAATTTATAATTAAAATACTAAAAAAATATATTAAAAAAGAAAATAAATTTACTAAAATCTTGTTAAATATAAATTGTATCACAAGTTTTTTATATATTTGATATATTTTTTGATTTATATTTTTTATATCTCATTTGGTACCATTACTTATTAATGAACTAAATAACCTATCTCATCATATCCCAATGATTTGAGATTACATTAAATCTATTACAAGTTCATTACATCAAATTCAATCTACTCAAAAAGTAGTAAGTGAAGACCTAACAAAAATTATGAACGAAAAAAATATTTGAATAGTAATGAATAGTATCCAACATATCAAAGCATTCTGATGAGAATTGATAAAATTCTTTCTTGCTTTTGTTTTAAGCTATTTTTTCATAATTGATAGAAAAAAACTACATAAATATCTTGAATGAATTAAATCAAGTTCTGTAGGTTTTTTATACAATGAATATGATTTTTTATTTTGAAAAGTAGCAAAATGATTTTTATTAATTTTTAAAGCTCAATCAAAGATAGCTTTGGTAAATGCTACATTAACTTTTATTTGACTTTATATTATTTGATTAATATTTTGACATAGTATTCCTTACATATGAATTTTGACTTTTATGGTATTTTTATTTAGTTTTATACCAGTATTATGAGCTATTTTATCTTCTATCCCAATTGCTCTTATAATTTATAATATTGATTGATTTCACGGAGTTCTAGCTGTTATATTGATGGTTAGTATTATACATATCATAGAAGCATATATTTTAAATCCAAGATTTGTATCAGAAGAAGTAGAATTACCAATAAGTTTAACATTTCTTATTCTTCTAATATGAGAACATCTTTTTGGTGCAATATGACTTATAGTTTCAGTTCCTTTATTTTATATTACAATAGAAATTTTAAAAGATATAGATTTATGAATAAAAAAAGAAATATAAAAATAAAAAATCCCCTTCGTAATTTTCTGTTTAAAATATAATTTAAAATTAAGTTTGAGTTTTTTCTATTTTTAACAAAAATTCTCTGATGATTAAATTAATCAACTTTCTCTGTCCCCAGACTCAAAATATATTATAGCAATCAAAAAAAAATTATTATATTATTCTATAAAATCCGGGGACAACCTACACAGATTATCTTTTAAACTATCACAGACAGTCCATTATACATTATTTTTTTATCCCATCATATTCTATAATAGATTTTGCAATATTTTTATATATTTTTCAAGCAGTACAAACTCACCATTGACAAGATCTAGGCCTTGAAACTTTAACAGCTATAACATACTTTAAATTATCAGCAGTAACAATTCATACAAAAGATCAGTTTGTCCATCAAATAGATTTTTGATATCTTCATCTAAAAGTTAATTGAGAAGTTCAAGTTTTTCATCATAAAGTATAATTTTTTATTCACACTCTAATAAGATCTCCATGATATATTGTGCTATACAAAGCATAAATCATATCTTTTGAAATAGTTGAATCAAACACCTTAGATACTATATATTTACCAAAATTTATGACAGTATTTTTCTCAACTATTTTTTTAACAATAGTAGGTTTTAATAAAAATCATCAATTAACAACTGCTGAAACAGTTACTGCCATTTGCATAGGAGTAACTAATATTCATTGACCAAAAGAATTATTATAAAATCTTGCTTTTGAAAAATGTTCAAGTGCTGATATTTGTCAAGCTTTTTCTCAAGCTAACTGAATTCAAGTTCTTTTTCAAAATCATAATTCTTTCAAATAATTATAATATATATCTTTTCAAACTTTTTTTATTAATTTTACCATTCAAACATTACAAGATCGTTCAAGGGCATGTAAGAAAGTATGATAACCTACACATTCTCTTGCTACATTTCTAATAGTATATGGTCATATTTTTATTTTTCACTTATCTGTATAATAATCATATAAAGAAATATTTCTCGAATCCACACCGATAGATACTGTAAGAACTTTAAAAATACTTCAAGGCTCGTATGGGTCTGAAATAACTTGATTTATAAAAGTTCTAGGTCATAGTAAGTTTTTAAATATATATTTTTTTAATTTTGGATTAAATCTATCTTCAAATGTTGCATTTACTAATTTTCATTTTTTTTCAACTAAAATAGGAATATTTATATATGTTTTTGCCATATTTCATGTTATAAGATAATCATATTTTTTTGTAAGAGGTTTAATTTTATAAATTTGTTCCCAATCATTTGGATTAAAATTTGGATATGAAGCCATAGCTTTTACTTCTCAATTAAAAGGATTCATAATCACTACAGAAACATTATCAGCTTTAAATTGATAATATGCTTTTTTAATAATATTTTGAACCTGTTTTTGTAAACTATAATCAATAGTTAAATAGATATTAGCTCAATTTTGTGCTTGTTGAACATTTGTAGAAGTTGATCAAATAGTTCATATCCAAGGAGTATTCATTCATATTATTTTTCATTCTTTTCATTTTAAAATATTATTATAATACTGCTCTATTCATCATACTCCATTACCATTATTTACATATCACAAAACATGAGACAAAAAAGAATTGTATGGATAATATCTAAAAGGGTGTTTTTGAAATCAAATTCAATGCAATAAAGGTATTTTATTATTTTTATCTCACTTATACTTTTTTTTTAGTTGTTTAATTTTATCAATCCGTACAGGATTTACATAATCAGCTATTTTAACATATCTTCTTGGTCTTTTATTTAATATTCTAATTAAATATTTTTTTGTATATTTATTATTTACTTTTGATAGAATATTATGCAAAACTAATACATATCTATCTAAATTATCTATCTGATTTAAATTTACATAAACATAATTATTATCTTGAAAAATTAAAGCATTTAATCATAAATTTTTTAAAGATTTTATTAGTTTAGGATTAGAAAAAAATCATAAATAAGCTTTTGTGATATAACTTTTTTTTAGTAAATTCTCTAACCTGCCTTCGATATCATTTTGTAAAATTCAAGTTGTAATATAGCTTAAATCTATATTTTCAGCCAAAGATGTATTCGTCAAATCTCAAGTTCAAGCTTTTTCTTTCTGTTTTATAAGTTTTACTTTTGCAAATTTTTCTACATTTTTTACACAAGTATATTTATCTACTTTATCTAATTTATATCTATCACAAAAATGTTTATATAAAATAGGAGCCAAAAGTTTAGCAGCTTTTTGGTTATTCCAAATAATATAAGGATCTGCATATAAAGTATATAAATTTATATTATCAGTTAATGCTATTTTTCAACCATTTTTATTCTGTAAATAAATATTTCACCTTACAGGTTCAAGATTTGCTACACTATAATGTTCCGAAAAAAGAAGATCATTATATTCATTATATTTGATAATCTGTAAATAAAATAATCTAATAATTAAAACAAAAAACAATCATCAAAAAAATATTAATAAGTAATCATATTTATTTAACCTAATATTAAATTTTAACTTTATTTTTAATCTCTTTATCATAAAAAAATATTTTAACTTTAAAAAACTATTTATATATACTTATTTTGTTAGTATTCTTCAATAGAAAAAACCTACCATTTCAAGTAGGCTCATATATTTTAATATCACTTAGATACTTTTAGCATTCCAAATAAATCTTTACTTCATACTGGAGCATTTAACCACAAATCGGGATTTGATGTAATAGTTAAACTAGCTCAATGCTTTATTGCCCAAACAGGCCCAAATCAAGATCTAAAATAATTTTTAAGAACTGATCTCCTATTTTTATAAATTTCATCAGCATGAGGACCGACCAAAACTCATTTAATTTCTAACCTACCATCTGCATACCATCTAGATGAAGATGGATTATTATTTAAAATAATATTATGAGTAACAGCAGGTCATTTCACTTCAAATCATTTATCGGTAATATAATATCAATCTAATATTGTTTGTTTGTTCATATTTGCATTTTCAAATATAATTTTACCATTTTTTACTACCAACATCAATGGTCATTTAATATCTCCATTTATAGTCACATTCCCAGACTCTACAAGAATAGTAGTTGGCTGTGTAACTTCTCAGTGTATAGCAATATCATTACCAGAAAGATAATAAACTTCTTTTGTAAGTAATTTTTTATAACTTACTGTAGTATCTCCAAATAAATGTTGATGTGGTAATAAAGCATACTGCTTATATTTGTCTATAAATTTTCATAATATTGCTGATAAAGCTCAAGTATCATAATTATTTATAGTATTTACTGGAGATATTCAATAATAATTAAGTCATTTTCAATTAAAATTAAGATCAACATTTGACACATTTGATAATGCAGTTCCAAGTTGAAGCATATAAGGAGCAGTTACAGTAAATGTTTGACTTGCAAAAGGAGTAGTAGGAATATCGTTTACCCAAGTATAAGTATCTATAGTTCCGTCTCCATTTATATCACTACCCTTACATATTTGCCTATTTGTAATATATCATTCTATACTATTTTCTCACATTGAAAACTTATGGGTCTGATTTGATGGAATATAGCTCTCTCATACTACTGAACTGTCAGAAAATGCTGACAAATTTTCTCCAAATCAAAGCAAAGTAGGTGTTGAATAAACAACTGTTCAATTCCCATTTTTAGCTTTAAATTGAACTTTTATAGTATTCTTATTCCATTTTCAAACATTTGAAGAATTACAAGAACTAACATAATTTTTATATTTCGGCAATATCCAACCAAATGGAAGATAATCACCAGACATTATACTTCTGGTATATTGAGTATCATAGTCTGATAAAAATTTATGTTTAATTCAATTCCAAGTTTCTTCGTCAAATCCATTACATTCTGGACAAGCCCATGTAGCTCAAGAATAAGCTCAATAAATTTTTATAACTCACTTATCAAATTTTATATTTGCAGTACATAAATCCGTTCCACAATACCATTTAAGTTGTTTATTATTAATAGACGGATCATATTGAGGAGATAAAACAGCTCAATTTGTACAAAAATCATTATGATAAGTAGAATTATAAGGATGTTCTAATTCTTCTATTTTGCTACTTGATCAATTAGAAATTGTCGAAGCTAAAGGACCACAAGTTCAAGATGAACAAGTTCAAGCAACAGCACAAGCTGATTTATTAGCATAACAAGTATCAGATCCACAAATCCAAGTCCATTTACTTCCATCATCAGAAACACTAGGACTTGAACCATCAGAACATAAATTTGCAGTAGGTTTTGAATTTAATGTTTCTCAATTTGTAGTTCAACAAGAAACAGTTCATCATCATCATCATCATCATCATCATC
>JALUXR010000045.1 GCA_027013285.1 Candidatus Altimarinota bacterium
GCTTTATGTCATCTTAAAACTAATTCTGCTCTTTCTACAGAAGCTATTGCTCCATAATATGCAACATTGTATCTTTGAATACTTCCAAGTTGTTGTGTAAATGGATTTATAAGTGCATATATAGAAGCAAGCAAACTTGCTCATATCATAACTATTATAAGTGCTATAAATATTGCCATTTTTATTTTATAATATTTGTAAATAATGTATCACAGATAATTCTGCAGTAATAAATCATAGCTAATAATTTAAACTATTATAGACAATAATTGTTCATTATCAATTTTCAATTATCAATTATTTAAAAGCTGTTCTGCCTTTTGAATTAAAACTGAATTTTCATTTCTTGTTTCATCTTCTATCACAAAATCAAGAAGTTCAGCTAGTATTTCTCATATTTGAGGACCAGTTCATCATAATTTTAAAATATCATTTCAAGAAATATTTAATTCTTTTAGTGTAATTCTTCCACTTTCCTTATAAATTTTATTTATTTCTTCTTTTAAGTCAAACACTCATTGAATATTTGAATGTTGTAAAGGATTATATTGTCATAATCTATCTCAAACAGTAACATCACATAAATTCAAAAGTCTTTCTACTCCATAAGTCGATATAAATTTTTTAATTTCTCTAATTTTCTTTTTTTCTGACATAAACATAAGCTCTCCTGGATACATATGATATCTAACATAAAATGATATTTCTTCTACCTCCTTTTTTGAAAATCATAATTTTTTAAAATCATTTTTAGTAATCTCTTCTCAAATAATAGGATGATTTATCTCAAGTTTATAAAGTTCAGATTGACTTTCTTCATCTTTTTTGATACTTGCCCAATAATACTGATCCGGCTTACCAACATCATGATAAAGCATAGCAAATCTTACAAGATAATTTGAGTTAATTTGTTGTAAATGATACAAACATAAAATAGTATGAGCATAAGTATCAAATGGATGATATCTTGTAGGTTGATTATTATTTTTACAATTTTTAAGTGCTGGAAAATAATATTGTAAAATATTTAATTCATCCATAAGTGCAACAAATCCAAAAGCATTACCATTTTTAAAAACTTTTTTCATTTCTTGAATCACTCTCTCATTTGCAACTTTCCTTATCAAGAAATAATATTTTTTCATAGCCAACCAAGTTTTTGTCTCAAAATCAAAATTTATGTGTTCATATGTATTTAAAATAGAAACAAATCTTATTCACCTAATTATTCTCAAAGCATCTTCATTTATTCTGTTGTCAGCAACTCATACAGCTCTTATTTTTTGATTTAAGATATCATTTATTCAAAATTGAGGATCAAAAATAATATGTAAGTAATCAAATTTACCAACTAATTTTATAATTTCATCTTTTTGAATAATTCCGTCTTTTATAATTTTTTGAATTAATAAATTATCTTGAACAATCAAAGTATGCTTATTTACTAAAAAAAATCATTTACTTTTTAGTTGTTTAATAAATTTTTCTTTATTTTCCAAAATAGGAAGAACTTTTTCTTCTTGAAAAGAAACACTATATCATTTCTCTCATTCTAAATAATTGTAATACAAACAATTCATAGTAAAATCTCTTCTTACACTGTCCAATAACATACTATTTGTCCAAGTTAATTCATCTGGATGTCTTACATCAGAGTAAACTCATTCTTCACGGAAAGGAGTGATTTCATACTGACAATCTTTTGATTTATCAACTATTGTAATAGTTCCAAACTTATCTGTTTTAAAAATACTTCAAGCATCTTGATTCAGTTTTTCATAAACTCATTTTGGATCTCAAGCAAGAGTAATATCAACATCTTGAAAATCACTTACTCTAAGATTTAACAAAACATCTCTAACAATTCAACCGACGAAAAAAATATTTTTATTATTTAAGTTTTTTTGAGCAAACTTAAAATAAGGTATAAAATTATCAAATCATTCAAAATTTAACATACACAAAAATTATCGAATAAAACTATTATATTTCTACTTAAAATCAACTTATTTTCAAGATAGATAAAAATATAAAGATTTAGAATT
>JALUXR010000046.1 GCA_027013285.1 Candidatus Altimarinota bacterium
AACAAATTAATCTTATGTATCAAATATACTGCATATTCCAAAATTTGTTTTCATTTACTTTCATCTTCTTTCATAACCTTCCAAGCTTCAGTATCTTGCACAAATTTATTTGTTGCTTGAACTAATTCATACCAATCTTTCAAATAAGTTTGATAATCTACATTATCTACTATATTTTCCAAAAATTCTTCTATTTTATTCTCAAATATTGCTTTTAATAATTTATTTTCTCTTAATGTATTTGTTAATAAATTTTTATGTAATTTTCATTTTGTAATATTAAATTTTTGTGATAATTTTGAAATTCTATAAACTAGATTTCCCCAACCTCAAATCAAAATATTATTATAAACATCTTCAAATCTATCATAAGAAAAATCTCAATCTTTACCAATTTTAATATCATAAAATAAATACAAAGCTATAGCATCTCTTCCATATTTTTCTAATAACTCCAACGGTTCTATCACATTTCACAAAGATTTTGACATTTTTTGACCATCTACTACAAAGAAACCTGTTGTAAAAATTTTCTTAGGAGTTGGTAAATGGACAGCTTCTAACATTGCCGGCCGATAAATACTGTGAAATTTTGCAATATCTTTTCAAATTACATGATAAACATTGTCAAAATATCATAATTCTTTCAAATCATCATCCAAAGTCACAGTATAATAATTAAAAAGTGCATCATACCAAACATAAACTGTGTGATTTTCATCAAAAGGAAATTTAATTCAAAAAGTCTTTCATTCTCTAGAAATAGAAAAGTCTTCAACTCACTGCTCTACAAAGGATTTCACTTCATTAAATCTACTAGAAGGAATCACAAAATCAGGATTATTTTTATACAAATCTTTCAAAAATCATTCAAATTCTTTTAATTTAAAAAAATAATTTTCTTCTTCAATATGATTTGGCTCTTTCAAATGATCAGGACAAACTTTTTTTCAATCAACTAAAATCAAATCCTCTTCTTTTTTAAAAGCTTCACAACCTACACAGTAAAAACCAGTATATTTTGCTTTATAAATATATCAATTTTCTTTTGTTTTTTCCAAAATATTTTGCACTACTTTTTTATGTTTTTCAGACGATGTTCTTATAAAATCAGTGTAAGAAATATTGTAAGTATCCCACACATTTTTATGTTCTTGAGATATTTCATCTAAATATTTATAAACATCTTTTCATAATTTTTCTGCTTCTTGGACTGTTTTTTGACTATTTTCATCAACTCAAGTTGAGAACTTAACATCATATCATAAAGACCTTTTCATTCTAGCAAAAACATCTGCTATCAAACTTGAATAAACATGCCCAATATGAGGTTTTCCATTTACATAATAAATTGGTGTAGTTATCAATATTTTTTTCTTCATTTATATTTTTAATTAACTAAAAAATCTACTTGAATATACTTAATACAAGCATACTTTTCAAGTAGATATAAATTTTACAAATCTAATATCTTTTTATAAAATTCTTCATGATAACTATTTTCTTTAAATATATCTCATACAAACTTTTTTTCTGCTTCTTTTCTTCCTTTATTATCCTTTAATAAAAATTACAATTTAAAAAGCCCCATAGAAGATTATAATATAGGTGACAATTAATATTATAAATTTTACTCCTTAATCTATGGGACTTATGAAAGATAATAAAGTAAAAGATTATAGATGCAAGAAAAAGTTGAATGAAAATGAAAGAGTATTAATAGAACATTATTATACAAAAAAGAAAATTAAGAATTACAGCTATATAGCAAAAGAATTGTGAAGAGATAGGAAAACAATAGAAAGAGAAATAAAAAGAAATAGATACTCAAATGTATGGTGACATTGGGTATATAAAGCAGATGTAGCACAAAAAAGAAACTATAAAAGAAGGATAAAAGCAAATAGGAAACATACAAAATTGTTTACACGAGAATGAAGAAAATTTGTGGAAAAGATAAAAGAAGCTATGAAAAAAGAATGATGGTCTATAAGTGCAAGTATAGGGAGATATGAATATGAAAAAAA
>JALUXR010000047.1 GCA_027013285.1 Candidatus Altimarinota bacterium
ACAAGACGAAGCATACTCCAAAGCAAAATAGAACTCATTATAAGTAAAATTAATTTCCCAAAAAATCATCAAGTTTCATCTGTAGTCTTATTCATTAAGTTTCAATTTATAGTTACTATAGTTTTACCTCATATTTGTATTGTATGTCATTTTATTCACAAAGCCTTTTTAGCTGGTTCATCACCTTTATTTACAAAAGCTGTTTTCAAAGTAGATAAAAATATAATAGCTATTCACATAGCAAATGTAACTGTCACCGGTATAAGAACTAATCAAATCATATTTGAAAATTTAAAAGCTTTATGCTGACCAGATACCTTTCATCCAAAAACTTGATCTAAAAATATTAATGGAGAAAATGCTACATATAACCATATCCAAAATATTCTAACTATTCAAATTATAATTAACAAAATAATAGGAACAATAAAAAGAACTAATGTAACAAGATAAACCATTGTAGAAAAAGCAACTACTTTAACACTTTTTTTTGATTTATCTTTTCATGATTTATTTGTTTCACTTTTACTTACTCAAGTAGGCTTATCTATATTCAAAATAGATGCTCAAATAAAAAATAATGGTCAAGAAATATTATTCATTTCCTTAAAAAATTCGGTTGGAGACTTACTCACATATTTATCTTTATCAGTCTTACCTTCACATTTAAACATATTTCATAAATTTTTGTCTTTCAGTATATTTCAATTATATTTTATATCAATATTTTTACAGTATTTAAATGTAGATTGTGCTTGCATAGTTGTAGTTCACATAATATGCATAGGAAAAGATCCAACAGAAACCAATAAAATTGTAGATATATCTATCAACACTCAAATAAGAAACCAACTAGCATTTATCAAAATAGTTGCCACAGTTATTTTTCACAAAATAGAAAAAATATTTTTAGTCTTTCAAATAAATAATCAAAAAATAGCTCATACAAGAATAAATCAAATTGCAAAATTTGCTATAGTTTTTGAAAAATTCCATACATTCCACAATATCACATCTAAATGTAAATTACTACCATAAACTAATCAATTTGTATATAATTTCCCTGCTACCATAACAAGAGGAATCCAAATAAAATTTATTAAATTTATAATTGGTTGCACAAGACTAAAAGCATTTCCATTATCAATATTAGTAGCTGCAAATGAAAAATTTAATAGAAAAAATATACTCACTATAAAGAATAATATTTTTTTCAGTCCCATTTTCATTTTTGGCATTTTATAAATGTTTTTTATTTTTAAATGTTTTATCAAATCTAGACTTTAATCTTACTGGTTATCTACTCATAACCCTTCCAATATAGAATCTTGATTCTTTGAAATATAATCAATTTGATCCTCAGGAGTATGTTTTCCTTTTACAAAATAATCTATTGTATTATCTCTAATCGTAATATCTTTTCATATCCAATTAGTTTTATATTCAATAATTTTAGATAATTCAGTCAGTAATTTCTTTGCATTAGGTCATAATAACTCAGATTTATATCCACTCAAAGTTTGTATAGCTTTTTTAATTCATTCTTTTTTATCTTGAGCATTAAGTAATTTATTAGATATATCTGTAAACTTACTTTGACTAATATCATGTTTTTGCCCAAAAATATCATCAATTCTATTTTGTTGTTTAGTTAATATTCCACCAGGTATAGCTTCTATATTTTGTTTCAAGTATCATAAAGAACCTACAGAAACCTTTCATAAAGGTGTAGGTAAAGGAACCGTTTTTGCAATGTCTTCCGAAAAAGAAAACATTTTATCAGCAACTCATTTTGTAATTTCACTAGCTTGAAATGAAATTTTTATCAAAGTCCATAAAATAATAACAACAAGTAAAGAAACTATAAGATAACCGAAAAATCATCAAACAAAATTTGAAGTATTAGGATCTTGCATATTTCAAAATTTCATTTTTACCAATCCAGAAGATGCATCCTTATCTAATAAAAATATTTTTTT
>JALUXR010000048.1 GCA_027013285.1 Candidatus Altimarinota bacterium
CTCAAATAAGATATCATCACAAAACATCAGAAACATAATGAACATTAAGATAAATTCTTGCAAATCAAATTATAAAGATGATAAAACTAAACAAAATAAACCAATTTACTTTTTCATTCCATTTATTTGTTTTTCTAATCAATAACCAAGCCAAAAATCAATAAAAAGCAACTGAAATAGCACTATGAAATGAAGGAAAAGAATAAGAAGGAACCAAATATGTAGCTAATTCAGGTCTAGGTCTATGAATAATATATTTTACTAAAACAGTAATAAATGCAGTAGATAAAATAGTAGTTAAAAAAGAAAAAAGAATATTAAATTTCTTTCTTAAAAGTAAATAAACTCAAATAAATAAACTAGAAATTATTATAAAATAAATATTTCAAAAAAAACTAATAATTATAGATATTTTTATCAAAATTGGATTATAAAAATAGAACATTAAATGAGAAGTGTTTATATCTATATTTTGCATTATAGGATTATCAAAAGTAGTTTCTGTAAACCCAATAAAAGCAGATATCAAATATAAAAATATTCATAAAAAAACAGTCAAAGGTAATCAAGTAAATTTATCTAATACAAACCTATTTTCTATAAATAAAAATAATTTAGGATGTTTTTGGACAAATTGTGATTTTATAATTTGTTTCCAAATAAATGTTATAAAACTTTGAAAAATAGAAATAAAGTATTTTCATATTTTTACTAAAAATACTCTCAATAGCATAAAAAAAATAATAATTACAAATATCAAAAATATAGCTAAACTTAACCTTCATACCCAAATTTTAGCTAAATCAAAAGATGAAGAAAAAACATATCAAGTTCATACATAAATTAAACTCCAAGCAATAGCTCATAAGATAGTCCAAATTGAAAATATAAGAAAGCTGATTTTTAGAACTCAAGATACAAATGAAATATTTTCTTTTATAATTGGAATAAGTTTTCAAAAAAATATAGATCTTCAACTATACTTGTTGGTAAAATCAATTGCTTTTTTGAGATGTTTTGGTTTGATAAAATAGAATCATTTTTTTAGAACTTTTTTTCAAAAGTGCTTTCAAATAAAAAAACTTAAAATACTTCATATTATATTTCCTAAAAGAGCTACTAATAAAATGCTTTTAAAATCATAATATCATAAACCAGAGAGCATTCAAAATATGATAACAATAGTTGTTCCAGGAGTAAAATATCCAACTAATATACTACTTTCAAGTAAGGCTCATAGAAAGACGGTTAAATATCATATAGAATTTAAATGTTCAAAATATGGTATAAAATTTAAAATTATATGTTCCATTATTATTCTTTTGAATTAATTTTAAATAAACTAACAATACTAACAATAAACATTCAAATTATAGAAAATTTATTCAATATCTGTAAAGAAACTTACGAATCATAAAGCTATGATATTTTTATTTATATCTTTCATATTTTATATTTTTATTATTTACTTCATAAACAAAATGGTCTAAATGAGTGAGTTAGAAAATCTCAATGAATAAGTAAAATATTATCTACTATCATATAATTTTTCCAATATTTTTTCAAAGCACAATTATCATGATTTCATCTTATGTAAAAAACATTTCAATTTTGTATTCATTTGACAATATAGTTTAAAACTTTTTTTTCATAAGTATTATATTTTTTTATACTAACTAACCATTCTGTAAAATCTCCAAGAATAAATATTTTTTTTCAAGCTTTAATCAAATTTATCAAAGGTTTTAATTCTCATTTTTTATATTTTCACATACCAAGATGAACATCACAAATTACATAACCTATCTTTGTTTTTGTAATTTTATATTTATAAGTAAAAGCCTCAAACAATCTAATCAACAATACTATCTTTGCAAAAACAGTATTCCAAAAAAATCATAGATTTGATCTATTCATAAATCTTAAAGTTGGCTTAATAATATGATTTGTAAATAAATGTTTCATAAAAAAAATATAT
>JALUXR010000049.1 GCA_027013285.1 Candidatus Altimarinota bacterium
AAAAAAAGAAAACTTTTTCAAGTTCAAATAGGAGCTTTTACCAATATTTTTCCATCTTTATAATTTACCAAAATTTCTTTATCTTTAAGTGGTCAAATATTTTTATAAAATCATTGATAGATGTTTAGCATTTATTTAATTATGAATTATGAATGATAAATTATGACTTTGTTTGAATTGTTATCTTGATTTTGATTTTTGACCCCGGGGATAAATAATATATAATTAATATTAGTTATATATTATTTGTTAAAGTTATTGTATTCAATCTAATAATCCCCGGGGTCTTATACTATTTTATAAAATCTTCTGCAAATATTTCCATAAGAATATCATCATAATATTTTCATCAAACGAAGATTTCTTTTGTCAATCTACCCACTTGTTTAAATCAAATTTTTTCATAAACTTTTTGAGCTCTTTTGTTAAATTCTACAAATCTTAAATTAACTTTGTTTAATCAAAGAACTTCAAAAGCATATTTTAACATCAATTTTATACTTTCTGTCCCATATCATTTGTTTTGTTGTTCTTTATCAAAAATTGCAATTCATAATTCAGCTTTTCTATTTTTATAATCTATTCACATTAAACTTACATTTCATATAAGTTTTTTTGATTCTTCAGTATAAATACAAAATAATTTTGTGCTAGTATCTTTTCTGATTGAATCATAATAATCTTCTTCATCTTCTATAGTTATAATTTCACCATACATAGAACCAAGATAGCTTTGAGTTTCTATATCATTCACTCAAACATACCATAATTTTATATCTTCCTTCTCTGGAACCACGAGAGAAATTTTTTCTCAAGTTAAAACTTTTACTCTATCCATAGCTATGAAATATTTAATTATAAATTATGAATTTATACTATATTTTTAATTTGATTTTTCAAACATATATATTATAAAATAAATAAATATTTAAAAATTAATAATTTAAATGAAAGAACTTATATTTTATGATTTAATGTGATATAATTATCCTCAAGATAAGAAGTATTTTTTTATAAATGAAGAACTTACAGAAAATATAAAATATAAACCTTTGATAAAAAAACAACTTTCTTCTGATGTAAAAGAGTATGAAAAAATTTTGAATAAATATAAGTTTTTGTATAAACAAATTCCTTTTGTAAAAAATATCTATGTTTGTAATAGTCTAAGTTTTAGATCTATTAATGAAAATTCTGATATTGATTTGTTTATAGTCGTGCAGTCAGATAGGATGTTTCTTGCTAAATTTTTTGTTTGGTTATTTTTCAAAATTTTTAATATGTATGGAACTCACGAAAAAAACAAATTTTGCACTGGATTTTGGGTTTCTGACATAAATTTAGATTTGTATCCTATTACAATTTATCCTTTGGATTTGTATTTAGCATATTGGATAGCACATTTACAACCACTTTATTCAGAAGATATAGAAACTACAGATGGTGTTTTTCAAGAAAATATGTGGGTAAAGCAGATTATTCCTAAATTTAACTGAAAATCTAAAAAAATATTAGAAATAGAATTAACACACGGAAGAGGAGTTATGAAAAAAACATTGGAAACACTCGTATGATGGTGATGGTTAAATAGTTTAATTTGATTTTTTTGGAAAAGAAAAATGTTAAAGAAAAAAAAAGAATTATGAAAAAAATGAGAAAATATAATAATTTCTGATAATATTCTAAAATTTCAAGCTCCAGATATTAGAAAAATAGTTTATTTACAATACAAAACTTTGAAAAATACACCGATACACAAAACTAAGGAAGAAAAAACTTTGTTTTAATATTTTGAAGAAATATTTTAAAAACTTTGTTTTAATATTTTGAAGAAATATTTTAAAAACTTTGTTTTAATATTTTGAAGAAATATTTTAAAAACTTTGTTTTAATATTGAAAAATATTTTAAAAAAGCTATTATAATTTAGCACATTTATATTTTATGTGCTATAAAAAGTTTATTTTAT
>JALUXR010000050.1 GCA_027013285.1 Candidatus Altimarinota bacterium
TCAAAAGATGGTTTTTCTATAGCTAGACAACTTAGACAACTAAAAGTTCAAACTCCTATTATTTTTCTAACTGCAAAAGAAGATTTAGAAAGTAAAGAAACTTGATTTTTAGCTTGATGAGATGATTACCTAACAAAACCTTTTAAATTAAAAGAATTAGTCTTGAGAATTAAAAGTATTTTAAAAAGAATAAACCATCAAAAATCTATAAATGAAATACAAGAATGTTGAATTACTTTAAATTTAGATACCAAACAAGTTTTTAGAGAAGAAAAAGAAATACAACTTACCCCAAAAGAGTTTAATATATTAGAATATCTTATGAAAAATAAATGAAAAGCTGTCCCAAAACATGAAATAGTAGAATATGTTTGGTGAATAAACAACGATATTTGGTCAGATGTCGTAAGAACACACATCAAAACTTTAAGAGATAAAATAAACAATTGATTTGATTACGATCCAATACAAACTATAAGATGAGTAGGATTTAAGTTTGAATGTAAAGAATAAGTTGAAAAAACAAAAATATAGTATAAACTATGTACACAATTTAATACATAATTTATAAAAATGACTACAGAACTAATTAGTTTAAATGAATGTAGAAAAAATCTTTCAACAATTTGGAAAAAAGCACAAAAAGAAAATAAAAAGTATATAGTTTTGGTACATTCAAAACCTGTAATGGAAATTAAGCCTATTTATGATAATAAAATAGAAGAGGTAGAGCCAAATGAATGGGAGAAAAAAGCTACAGAAGAATATGAAAAAGAAAAAAAAGAAGGAACTTTAGAAACTGTTGAGATAAATTTTGATAAAATTTTAAATGAAGACGACTTTGTTTCAGTAATAAAATCAAAAAATGTATAAATTAGATTTATCTAAAAAAGTTATAAAAATTTTAGCTAAAAATGAATTACTTGCAAAAAAATTTTATCATCATGTAAAAATACTTCTTTTAAATCCATTTTCTAATGAACTTGATATAAAAAAGCTACAATGAGAAACTAATAGATATAGACTTAGAATATGAAAATATAGGTTTTTATATGAAATTTATGAAGAAAAAGTTATTATCTATTTTTACGATGCTTGATCAAGATAAGATATTTACTAATAAAATAAAAATGAAACTATCACTATTTTCAAGAATTTTCTTAAGTTTTTCAATTTTTATTATAATACTTTTGAATACAATACTGTATTTTTCATATTATTTTACAGAAAAAACTTATATCTCAAATATAGAAGAAAGTATTTATTCACAACTTACAACTATAAAAACTTTCATAAATATTAATAATTCTAATGCATTTTCTCTTCCACTTGGACAAGTTAAACAATTAAACAAAATATGATTATTTTTCAATATTCAACTTTCAGAAAAGCCTATAAAAACCAAATTTATATTAAAAAACAATACACTATTTTTACAAACTTATTATCATAACTATGATATTATAATTTGAAAAGATTTGAAAGACTTATCTGTTATGCAAAAAACTTTTATCAAAGTTGCTATCTATTTAAATATTATTTCTATATTTTTAATTTTTGTTTTTACTTATTTTATTACAAAATTTACACTTAAACCACTTTATAGACTTGTAGAATTTCTTGAAAATTATAAACTTTGAAAAAACACACAAATACTTGAAAATAATTATTGAAACAAAGATATTTGAAAACTTATAAATACTGTAAATAAATTTATAAAATCCATAAACCAAATCTATAATAAACAAAAAGAATTTATTCAAGATACTTCACATGAACTAAAAACTCCTCTTATGCAAATAAACACAAATTTAGATTTAATTGAGAATAAAATAAAAGACGAAAAAATAATTTCTAAATTAGACAGTATTAGACAATCTACAGAATACTTAAATAACCTAGTATCTAACTTAAATTTTATACTACAAAATCAAAATCAAAGTTTTACAAAAGAAAATATAAATATA
>JALUXR010000051.1 GCA_027013285.1 Candidatus Altimarinota bacterium
TTAATGTTTTTTTTCATATATTTTTTGGTCAAGCAATAATAAAAAATCAAGAATCTAATTTTCATTCTTTGATTCATTCTTCTATTTTTGAAATTACTTGTTTTGCTATTTTGTTTCAGTAAACCATGAGGTAAGATAAATATTAATGATAAATTATGAATTATTTTGTTTATTATTTCAGTACTGAAACTAGTCTAGTATAATATTATCGAATCTGAAATCTTCTTAATTTGTTATAATATATAAAGAATAATACTATTAAATCAAGAATAATACTATTAAATCAAGAATAATACTATTAAATCAAGAATAATACTATTAAATCAAGAATAATACTATTAAATCAAGAATAATACTATTAAATCAAGAATAATACTATTAAATCAAGTATTCTAAAATAGAAATAAATTTAGTTTTAGAATTTAAGAAATATCTATTGACAAATAAATAAATTTTTTTATATATAAAAAAATTTATTTAGTGATTTAAAACAATGCATAACAAATCAAATCAAGCTTTAGAAAATGTAGAATCTGTACAAGTAGAAAAGTTTTGTGAAACAATGGATGAACTAATAAATTCACAAGAATTTGAAAGAGCTTTTGAAATAGTATTAGATAAAGACAAAAAATATAATAAATCATATTTTTTATGACTTTTATGAAAGATAAGAAATTTAAAAGAGCTAGAAAAAAAAGAAAAAGAAGATTTTTTGGAACTTTTGGACGATAATAATTTTCAAGAAATTGCAGAAAAGGTTTACAATAGAGTAAAATGATTAACTATCGAAGAAGCAGGACAATTTCTTGAGTCTTATCCAGTAGAAGATATGATTTTTTCTTTAAGAGATAAAGTTAATAAAAGATTTTTAGAAACTTTAACTTTGACTTATAAATATGAACTTGAAGAAGAAGTAGAAATAAATTGAGAAAGATTTTTAAAAATTTCTAAAAAAGATGAGAATTGAAATGTTAAAAAATGAGTAATTAAAGAAAGTGAAAAAGAGCAAGCAGAAGAAAAATGTGTTTTTGATGACATATGAAAAATAGAAGAAGTAAATTGAGAAGTTTATTATATATGAATAAATAAATATAAAAAATGAGTGATAAAGTATTGAGATGAAAATAAAATAGAAGAAAGATGTATTTTTGATGATATATATTGATTACAAGAAATAAATTGAGAAGTATATTATAAAGCAAAATTATGAAATAAATGGTGATATATACTACTTTGAGATGAAAAAAATGCTAATAAATATTGTATTTTTAATTATATAGGTTCTTTAAAAAAAAGAAATTGAGAAGTATATTATGAAGCACAATTATGAAATAAACGGTGATACACTAAATTATGAGAATGAGCATATTTTGAATATAAGATAGAATTCTGACCTTTTAGTATTACAAGAAAAAAATACATTAGTTTAAAAGAAGAAAAAGAAAATAATTGAAATGATAGAGTGGCTTATAGACGATAGAGTGAGTTATAATTGAATTCCTGTATAACCAAAAAGTCTAGCAATTTTAGCTAGGTTTTATTTTTTTATTTGATTAAGCTTTCTATATGTGTAAGATAACAGGAGTAAAATAATTGATAATTGAGAATGGATAATTCAAATTTTAAAATGAATTATATAATGTTATCTTAAGATAAATTATACTTTATCTATTATTTCAGTACTGAAACTAGTTTAGTATAACATTACTAAATTTAAAATCTCTCTAATCTTTTAAAAATATAAAGTAGATTCCTGGTCTAAGCCAGGAATGACATAAATGATATATTTATTACAATTTTTTCAATAAATCTTTCATTACTTGTTGAGTATTTGACAAATCTCATTTGTAAGTTTTTAGTAATTTTTCTACTTTCTGTTTTGGATAACCAAGTCAAGATATAGAATTTATGATTT
Organism: Candidatus Altimarinota bacterium; assembly: GCA_027013285.1. Lineage (GTDB taxonomy): Bacteria > Patescibacteriota > Gracilibacteria > Absconditabacterales > Absconditicoccaceae > S009-33. The sequence goes on from JALUXR010000051.1 coordinate 1,916, forward strand.
TATTCC
>JALUXR010000052.1 GCA_027013285.1 Candidatus Altimarinota bacterium
ATCAAATCTTTGTAGTTTCTTCTCATTCTATTACTTCAGTTGGTTTTAAGCTAACAATATAAAAATTTTCTTTAAGTTTAGATCTTAAATCTTTTCATAAATCAGTCATATCATCAAATTCTATAATGGAATTTTTGAAAATATTATTAAAAATTTGTTTTACTCTAAAAGGTTGTAATTTCTCCTTTTGTCTAAATTCCTCTAATTTTTCTTGATTGAAAATACTATACATAATTAATTTCTATTTAACATTTTGATAAAAAGTTATTTATTTATAAGGATATTTAAGAAAATTTAAAGAAATTATTTCTATCCTCTCTTATTTTTCATTCTTCTTACATCTCTTTTTCTATTTTCAATTGCTGGTTTTTTTCCTAATTCTCTTTTATCTCTTCTATCTCTATTTCTACTAGTTTTATTTTTTTTAAGTGGTTTAGCATTTTTATCTATTTTTAGAACAAATGGGTGGTCAGTTTCTACTTCAATTTCTTTTCAAATTAATTTTTGAACATCTTTTAAGTAAAAGTATTCTTCACTATTACAGAATGTAATTGCTAATCAGTTTTTTCCTGCTCTACCTGTCCTTCAAATTCTATGAACATATGTTTCTGGCTCATTTGAAAGTTCATAGTTTATTACACAAGAAATTTCATCAATATCTATTCATCTTGCTGCAATATCTGTTGCAATTAAAACTCTTGTTTCTCCTGATTTAAAATTTGTTAAGGCTCTTTGTCTAGCATTTTGTGATTTATTTCAATGAATTGCTTGAGCTATAATATTTAATTTGTCTAGTTGTTTTACAACTTTATCTGCTCAATGTTTTGTTCTTGTAAAAACTAAAACAGAACTCATTTTTTTGTCGTTTAAAATATTTATCAATAGATTAATTTTATGTTCTTTTGCTACAAAATAAACTTTTTGTTTTACTTTTTCAGCTGTACTTGAAACTGGTGTAACTTCTACTTTTATGGGATCTTTTAAAATAGTATCTGCTAATTTATGTATTTCTTTTGGCATAGTAGCCGAGAAAAATAAAGTTTGTTTTTTTGCTGGAAGTTCTTTTAAAACTTTTTTTATATCATTTATAAATCACATATCTAACATTCTATCTGCTTCATCTAGGATAAAAACTTCAATATGTTTTAAATTTATATATCATTGTTGCATCAAATCCAAAAGCCTACCTGGAGTTGCAATTAAGATATCCACTCAAGATTTTAATTTTTTAACTTGAGCACCTTGTTTTACTCAACCAAAAATAACCATATTTTTAATATCTAATTCACTTGAATACTCTGTAAAATTTTCTTCTATTTGAATTGCTAGCTCTCTAGTTGGAGTTAAAACCAAAGTTTTTATAGTTCTTCATCTATTTTCAAGTTTTCTTTCATTAGCCAAAAGTTGTAAAGTTGGAATTGCAAAAGCTGCTGTTTTCCCTGTTCAAGTTTGGGCAGCTCCAAGTAAATCTCTTCATTTTAAAATATGAGGAATTGCTTTTTCTTGTATTGGTGTTGGTTTTGTATATCACTTTTTTTCAAGTGCTGTTAATATTGGTTTTATTAAATCTAAGTCTTTAAATTGCATTAGTTTTTTGTGATTATCAAATAATTAAATGTTTTTTTTATTACTGTAAAATTTTTACTGTAAGTAGTTTACAGTAAACTAAGTATTCAATTTATAATATATTTTTTGAAGTTTTATTTTTAATTTCTATTTAACATTTTGATAAAAATATCATTTGGGACATTTACTTTTCAGATAGCTTTCATTTTCTTTTTTCATTCCTTTTGTTTTTCTAAAAGTTTTCTTTTTCTAGAAACATCTCAACC
>JALUXR010000053.1 GCA_027013285.1 Candidatus Altimarinota bacterium
ACTTTATTTCAACATCTAGCACAAGTTCTATCTGATAAATATTCGTGCTTTTCTATAAATCAACATTCTTTACAAATATATCTTTTCATTATATATTTTATTAATCAGTTAAATCTATTTCATATACATCTTTATTATACATTATTTGATTACAAACTACTGCATTAGGACAATACAACTTTTTAAATCTTAATAGTCTATCTACTAATCACTCTCATTGTCTATATGAAACTAAAGCTGATAAAGGTGTAACTCCTTTAACTATCACAAGTATTTCATTTCTATCATTTTTAAATATAAATCTTTCTTTTCTTCTATTTCCTCCAGAACTTCAACTTATAATTTTTGAGTTCTTATCAAATGTAAACTCATATCAAAGCCTGTTTTTAAATCTATCTATCCAGTGATTATACATTCAATACTTTATTCTTCATCAGATTATGTCCCATACTTTTTCTCAAGTTTCTTTATTTACCCATCTTCAACCAACTTTCTTTATTCTTATTCAATGTAACATATTTAACACTTCTTCTTTTTTACTCATCTCTATGTATTATTTTACTAAAACATCATATTGATTTCAATAGAAATCCTCTTCTACTATCCTATCTAAATTAGGACAATGTTTCTTTTTTAACTTTGAATATAATTTATCTATATCTCATCAATTTCAAGTTATATGTCTTACTGTAGTTTTAGAAGGAATATACATTAATAGTTTCCCTTCTTTGTCAAGTAAATATATCTTAGTTTTACTTCTATTACCTCAAGGTCTTGCATTTACAAACTCATCATCTTTATCTATTGTAAATACATCTCAATATTTTTTTCTATAAGCTCTAAGCATTTTATAAATTGTGTGTAAGTTATTAGCTCACTCTGGAATTACTGAAACTATTCTTTTTAATGTTCAATATACATACCAGCTATCTCTATTATTTATTTTTTCATATTGAACTTTTACTCAGTCAAGATATTTATTTATCAATTTATATCTTCTTGTTTTTTTTGTGTCAAACATTTGTTTTATTTTTATAAATTAAATTATCTACTTCAAAATTTACCTTGTCATATTTCTTGTATCATAGCTTGTTTTATTTCTTGTTGTTGTTTTATAAATTTTTCTTTTATTTCTAAATATCTTTTATAATCTTTTTCATCTTCTACTTTATATTTTGATATTTTTTCTATAAGTTTATTATATTCTGGATTTATATCTGTAAGTTTTCATAATATTTTTAAATCTATTTCTACTAATCTTTTATAATTCATTATTCTTTTTTTTTAATTCAATTAAAACTTTTATTTTTTGTATTCAATACTTTATTAAATATCAAGCTCCTATAGTAAATCTTCATATATTCAAAAGAAATTCTATTAAACTATTCCAAGTGTAATCTGTGTAGTATTCTACATCATCATTTATTTCTTTCAAATCTCTGTTCAAGTTCTTAATTTCAAGGTCAAGTAATCATTGTTTATTATTCATTGTTTTTCTTTAGTTCTAAAATATAATCTTTAATTTTTTCTAATATTTCTTTCTCGTGTTTAATTTGTTTCTCTAATCATTATTATTTATTAAGTATTTAAAAGTTTTATGTCTGTAATTATTTTATAAAAAGTTTTATCATATTGATAATCTCTTTCTTTAAAAGAAATAATTTTTTTTATTTCTTCGATAACAATATCTTCAGATATTATCTTTTGATATTCTGATATGTTTCATATTTTCCCATTATTGTATTTATCTTCTATCGTTAATAAAAAATTTTTCATTTATTATTTAATTAAGTATTTAAAAGTTTTAT
>JALUXR010000054.1 GCA_027013285.1 Candidatus Altimarinota bacterium
CTTGAAAATAATGATAATATTGAATTAAAAGAGGTAATTAGTGCAAAAGAATTATTTAAACAATTTTTGAAAACAGTAGTAGAAACAGGTATGCCTTATGTATTTTTTCGTGATACTGCAAATAAATTTAATCCAAATAAGCATGTAGGAAATGTTTATTCTTCTCAACTTTGTACAGAAATTATACAAAATACATCTGAATCTAAATTTGTAGAGGAGAAAACAGAAGATGGAATAGTAAATATTAAATATAAACCTGGTGATACAGTAGTTTGTAATTTAGCTTCTATAAATGTTGCAAGAGTAAATCCAATTACGGATGATATTGAAGATGTTCATAATATTACTATGAGAATTTTAGATAATGTAATTACTATGAATTTTTATCCTGTAGAGGAAACAAAACTTACTGCTATGAAATATAGAGCAGTTGGTGTATGATATATGTGATTATCAGAATATTTGGCTACTCAAGCAAAATTAAGATATGATTCTCCTGAAGCTGTTCAACATGTAGATAAGTTGTTTGAGCAATATGCTTATTATACTTTGAAAGCTTCTGTTGATTTAGCTAAAGAAAGATGACATTATGATTTATTTGAATGATCAGATTGGTCAAAATGAATTTTATTTTGAAAAGATGAAAATTGGTTCCAAAATAATTCTGAATATGCATCAGATTGGTCTGTTTTAATTCAAGAAATGAAAAAGAAATGAACAAGATTTGCTTATCATCAATCACCAGCTCCAAATACTTCTACAGCTGCAGTGATAGGAACAACAGCTTGATTGCTTCCAATCTATAAAAAATATTTTGTAGAGACAAACTCAGTGGCACCTACAGTGAATGTTGCACCGAACTTGAGTAAGGAGAATTTCTGGTATTACAAGGAATATGTAAATACATCTATGCCAGGAGTAATTGATATTATTGCAACAATTCAAAAACGGATAGATCAAAGTATTTCTTTTGAATGGATAATAAACCCTATGGAAGTAAGTCCAGCTGACTTGTATTCGTACTATGTAGATGGTTGGAAAAAGTGATTAAAGACAGTTTACTATGTAAGAAGTATGTCTTTGGAAGTAGAAAAATGTGAATCTTGTGCAGGATAAATTTAAACAGGGTAGAGATACCTTGTTTTTTTATATTGACTTTTAAGTAGTAAAACTTAACTTATAACTAATTTATTTAGTTTTTTGTTAATTAACAAATGAAAAAAATATTGTTTTGATTTTTATTGTTTTTCTTAGTTTCATTCTCTTATGCACAACCTATTTTTGATTTTACTTGAACAGTTACGAAAATAATAGATGGAGATACAATTTATGCTTCTACTGGATGAACTGCTTTTAAAGTAAGAATTTTATGAATGGATACACCAGAAAAATATCTTTTTTGAGGTATTAAAGATTATAAATATTATTGATGTTGAGTATCAGCAAGTCATTTTGCGGAAAAAAATTTAATTAAATGAAAAAAATATTGATTTTATAAAGATTCTTTAGCAAAAAATGTAGGTAAATATTGAAGAAAATTAAGATTTATAAATTTAAAATCTTGAAATTTACAAGCTGATAAAACTTATGGATATAGTATTTTAAAACAAGGACTTGCAAATTTTTATAAATATGAAAATCAAAGTTTTTCTTGAGTTTATAAACAAATTGATAATGAAAATAAAATTTCTTGGAAATGAATGTATAATCCTTTTTGTAAAGCACAAGATAAATATGTAAAAGCAAACTGAAAAAGAACTTGATGATGAGAAATACAAAATATTATAGATAAAACTTTGCTT
>JALUXR010000055.1 GCA_027013285.1 Candidatus Altimarinota bacterium
TATTTGCTCCTTATATGTGAAAAACTTATGATTATACTGAAGTAATTGTAGTTATTTTTTTATGATTAACTTTGTTTTATCTTTTTAAAATGTTTAAGTATGAATATACCATAAAAGATAATGCTTTGTTTATTAAATGACCTTTTCAACATTATAAAATACCATTTGCAGATATAGAAAAAGTTTGAGAGATAAAAAATATTCCATTACATTATAAGATAGGTATGAAATTTAATTCTCTTTCAAAAATATTGTATCTTTGTGGTTATGTAGATAAATGAATTATTTTAAAATTAAAAACTCACGATATAGTAATTTGCCCAAGAAAATATAAAGATTTTTTCGAAAAACTTAAAAATATATAAAAAAATATTGATATTTACCTACAACTTAGATTGTAGGTTTTTTTTATTTTTGTCAATAGACTATATTTGTAAGTTTTAAGATTTTTTTTATAATAGTTTCAAATGATTTATAAATAAAAATAAAAAATAAATGAGAAAGTTAGCTTTAATTTTGATTTCAGTATTTACATTAAATATTTTTTTGAACACATTAGTTTTTTGAGAAAATCTAGATGAACTTATAAAACAACATGAACAAAAAATAGAGAAACAAAAAAAACTTCAAAAAGAAAAAACTATGCAAGCTTGGATGAAACAAAAACAACAGATGATAAAAGATATTTATAATCAAACAAATATTGCTTATCTTATGGATTTAAATCAAGCAGCACAACAATTATCAAATATTTCTTCAAAATTGGAAGATACAAGTTTAAGTTATAGAAGTATAAAAATTCAAAAAAACAATATTGACAAAAAATATAAGGCAGTTCTCGAAGCTGCTAAACAAGTAATAATTAAATTAAGAGAGAAAGATCTACAAATGAAGAAAAAACTATTAAAAATTCAAATTTTATCAAAAGAATTAGAAAATTTAAAAAATCAAATATCAGAGATAAAAACAACTATCTATATTTCAAAACAACAAGTAGCTAAATATGTTTCAGTTTTGTATAAAATAAATAATGAATATTATAATTCTGTAGATAGTTTGGATGATATAAAGTTATTGTTAAAAAGTTCAAATATATCACAAACATTATCACAGGAAGATATTTTGAAATTACTATCATTGAAAACACAGGAATTACTTATAAAACTCGAAAAATCTCAAAAAATAAAAAGTAATTTTCTTAGGAAAATTTACATTACAAGGGTTGAATATATAAATACAGTTAATGAATATAAAACAGAGCTAACAATCTTAAATAATAAAAGAAAAATGTTGGTAGATTTACTAACTATGTTAAAAACTAATAAAAAAGCAGTAGATAAATATTACGATAGAATTTTTAAAAAGAGGGTAAATTTGAAGAAAAGACAAGTAGAATTACTTAATTCTATCAAAGATACTAAAAATTGAACTTGAAATTCTATCCATACAAAGGCCATAGATTTATCTGCTATACTAAAATATACTACTCAACCAGATGGTGATAAGTTTTTTAATTGGCCTTCAAGAGATTATAGAAAGATTACTGCATATTTTCATGATAAAAATTATTTTAAAAAATTTGGTTGGCAACATGATGGTATAGACATAGCTATGCCTCAATGAACACCTATTTATGCACCTGCAGCTGGTTATGTTTATAAAGTTGTAGATAATAATTCAACTTATTATAATTATATAGTTATAGTTCATAATTATTGATATATTTCTATTTATGGTCATATTTCAAAAGCTTTGGTTAAAAAATGACAAATTGTAAAAAGAGGGCAGATTATAGCTTTGTCAGGTGGAGAGAAATGAACTAGATGATCTTGAAAGATGTCTACTTGACCACATTTGCATTTTGAATTATATAAAAATTGACAACATATAGATCCTTTATCTGTTTTGGACTTATCAGTTTATCCAAATAAACAAGATGTTCCTGAGAAATGGAGACTTAAATATATCAAAGATTCTTTGACTAGAAAAGTTGATTTGTCAAATATAAGATATTATCCAAAATGACTTATTCATAAACAAAGAGAACAATTATTTCTTAGAAGAGCTGCAAGTTGATTTAGTAATCTTACAGGTTGGGTAAGTAAATGAAAACAATTATGAATAGATCCAGATGTTGCAATATGTATTGGGTATGCAGAAAGTTGATTAGGGCACAATATGTCTAGTCCAAATAATGTTTGAAATGTTTGAAATAATGACAGATGAGATAGAGTTTGATTTGCAACTCCGCAAGATTGAATAAATGCTATTTATTATGCCTTAAATAATAAATACTTATCAAAATATTTTACAATAGACAGATTATCAAGATATTGAAACAAGGATAGTCATATTTATTCATCTTCATCATATAATTGGTATAAAAATGTAGTTAAGTGTCTTACAATTATAAAATGATATCCGATAAATGAATTATATCCATTTAGAATATTATCAAACAGTGAAAAAAGAAAATTAGCAAAAATAAAGAATATTAAATTAGCTAATAAAAAATAGAATATATTAATTATACTGGATTTATTTCAGTATTTTTTATGTTAAAAAGCACCTAAAATAAAAAAGTGCTATTTTTCTTGATTTTTGAAAATAAATTATTATAAATATAGCACACTAATTTATTTAGTGCTATTAAAATAAATTGAAAATAGAAATTAATAGTTTAGAATTTATACATTTATATATTAAGCAAAATAAATATGCCAAATTTTAATATTTATACAACAAAAGCTTCTGAAGCTGTTCAGACTGCTCATGATATGGCTTTGGAAAAGAAAAATTCAAATATGGATACATATCATTTACTTATTTCTATGCTTGAGCAAGACGATGGATATGTTCCTATGATTTTGAAGAAATTAGATGTTGATACAAAACAATTAAAATTAGATTTACAAAATAAGATAGCAAATTTGCCTTCTGTAAGTTGAAATTATCAAATTTGATTGTCTTATCAGTTAAATACAGTTTTTTCTACTGCAGAAAATTTAATGGAACAAATGGGTGATCAATATGTAACTACTGAACATTTACTTCTTGCTATGTTAAAAGATAATACAGATGTTGCAAAAGAGTTTTTGCTACCTTTAAATATTTCTTATGATAAGGTTAAAGAAACAATAGATAGTTATAGAAATGGAGAAACTATCCAATCTCAGGATCCTGAAGCTACTATGGATACTTTAAAAAAATATGGTAGAGATTTGACAGATTTAGCTGAAGAATGAAAACTTGATCCTGTAATTGGTAGAGAAGAAGAAATGAGAAGAACTATTCAAATTTTATCAAGAAGATGAAAAAATAATCCTGTTCTTGTTTGAGATGCTTGAGTTGGTAAAACAGCAATTATAGAATGACTAGCTTTAAAAATTGTAAAATGACAAGTGCCTGATAGTCTTTTAAATAAAAGAATTATAGAGCTTGATATGTGAGCTTTGATGGCTGGAACAAAATATAGAGGTGAATTTGAAGAAAGATTGACTGCAATTATGAAAGAGTTAGAAAAAGCAGAATGACAAGTTATTTTATTTATAGATGAAATACACACAGTAGTAGGTGCTGGTAAAACAGAAGGTTCTATGGATATGTGAAATATGTTGAAACCTGCATTAGCAAGATGATTTTTGAAAGTTGTCGGAGCTACTACTATTACTGAATATAGACAAAATATTGAAAAAGACCCTGCTTTGGAAAGAAGATTTCAACCTGTTTATGTAGATGAACCATCAAAAGAAGATGCAATTGCTATTTTAAGATGAATTAAGTGAGCTTATGAAACTCATCATGGAGTAAGAATTACAGATGGTGCTATAGTTGCTTGTGTTGAATTGTCTATGAAATATATTGCAGATAGAAAACTTCCAGATAAAGCTATTGATCTTATGGATGAAGCAGCTGCAAGTGTAAAAATGTGAATTTCTTCTCAACCAGAAGAATTATTAGTATTAGATAGGAAAATTAGAACATTAGAAATAGAAAAAGAGAGTTTAAAAATGGAACTTTGAGATGATAAAAAAGACAAAAAAGAGACAAAAAGAATAAAAGAAATAGAAAAAGAGCTTTCTTGATTAGTAGAAGAGTATAATACTATGAAAGCTGAATGGGAAAGTGAAAGACAATTAGTTATTGATAGTAAAAAATTGAAAGAAGAAATTAAAAAACTTGAGCATGAAGCAGAAATAGCTGAAAAACAAACAGATTATAACAAAGTTGCTGAAATTAGATATGGTAAAATTCCTAAAGTTAAAAATGAATTAAAGAAGTTAGAAGAAGATATTGAAAAAGCAAAAACAGAATGAAGACTTGTAATTAAAGATATAGTTGAACCAGAAGATATTGCAGCTGTAGTATCAAAATGGACAGGTATACCAGTTACAAAATTAGTTCAATCTGAAAGAGATAAATTAGCACATTTGGAAGATTATTTATCTCAAAAAGTTATTTGACAAGATCATGCTATTAAATCTGTTGCAAATGCAATTAGAAGATCAAGAGCTTGATTACAAGATGCAAATAGGCCTATTGGTAGTTTCTTGTTCTTATGACCTACATGAGTTGGTAAGACAGAACTTGCAAAAGCATTAGCTCAATTTTTGTTTGATGATGAAAAATCACTTACAAGAATAGATATGTCTGAATATATGGAAAAACATTCAGTTTCAAAATTAATTGGTGCTCCTGCCGGTTATGTTGGTTATGAAGAATGATGACAACTTACAGAAGCTGTGAGAAGAAGACCTTTTTCAGTAATATTATTTGATGAAGTTGAAAAGGCTCATCCAGATGTTTTCAATATTTTATTACAAATATTAGATGATGGAAGACTTACAGATAGTAAGGGTAAGACAGTAGATTTTACAAATACTATTATTATACTTACATCAAATTTATGAGCAAATGAAATTATGGATAAGATGCAAGATTCTTTGAAAGACGGTGATTTTACTTCTCAAGAAGCTGATAAAGTAAGAGAAAGTTTAGAAAAATCATTGATGGATAATTTACAAAATTTCTTTAAGCCAGAATTCTTAAACAGGCTTGATGATATTATTGTATTCAACCCATTATCTGATAAAGTATTAAGGATGATTGTAGATATTCAAGTTAAGAAATATGTTAGGATGCTCGAAGAAGAGAAAGATATTAAACTAACTTTAACAGAAAAATCAAAAGATTTCTTAGCAAAAGTTGGTTGGGATCCAATCTTTGGTGCAAGACCATTGAAAAGAGCTATTCAAAAATATTTATTAAATACTTTGTCTTTGGATATCATATCTTGAAAGATTACAGAATGATCTGATGTAAGAGTTGATAAATCTGATAAAGAAGAGAAATTGGTATTTAAAGTTAAATAAAAAAATATCCCTAAGAGTAAAATCCTGGGGATTTTTTGATAAAAAAAAGTATAGCAATTTGTACTATACTTTGTGGTGTTTTAGTTTTTACTTTATGTATTTAATAATTCTTATAATTTTTTAGTATTAATTTTTTGTTTTATTAAAATCTATTATATATTTTTTACCATTTTTTGTTCAGTTTTTATATGTAAAATATATTCAATTTTTATCTTTTCAAATAACTCCATAATAATCTGCTTCAACTAAATATTTTGTTTTAATTTCTCTATTTCATTCTTTTATTCAATTAGGTATATATCAAATTAAACATTTTCATCATCATGTTTTTGTAAAATAAAAATATTTATTAATATATTCTTTAGTGCCTTCTACAGATTTTAAAGCCCTTATAAGTTCATCACTAGCATTATCAACAGTGCTATCAAATCAAGTTCATTCTTCTTGTTTAGTTTGAGCTTCTATTTCTTCTGGTGTTAAACTAGGTATTCATGTTAAATCTTTAGCCATTTTTATTATTTTTTAATAAGTAAAATATAAACTATTACAATTATCTTATAACTAAAAAGTTTTTTTTGTCAAATTTTTTGTGTCAAAGAGAAACTGGTATTTAAAGTTAAATAAAAAAGTTTATAACTAGTCTAGTATTTGGGCTAGTTTTTTGTTAAATAAAAAAATAAAATGTTAGAAAAAAATGAATTAATTGAAATTACTAAATTAAGAAAAAATAAAATTACTGAAAGATTATATTTTGAGGTTTTTTGTTTTCTTATAAAATCAGAATTTTTGTATAAAAAAATTAAAAATAAAGAACATTATATAAGATTGAAAAATATTAGTTTTCATGTTACAAAAACAGAATTGAAAGAAACTTATCAAATGATAAAATTGCTTACAAAAAGAAGAAGAACAAAAGATGAACAAAAATTTATTCAAGAACAATTAAAAGATTTATGAAGAATTTGAATTGTTGGGACAGTTTGAGTTGTACCTTGATGAATAATATTAGGTATAATTTTACAAAAATTATGATTAAAATATAGTGTATCTGCTTATGATGAGTTTAAAGATAAAGAAAAATAGTAAATGTTTTATAATATTAAATTAATTAAAATGAAAGTATTACCAGAAGTTATAAATCTTTATAAAGAAACTTTTGCTCCTTTGAAAAATATGTTTGATGAATTTAAGAAAACTTGAAAAATAAATATAATTATAACTGATTTTTTGAATGAATTAGGTTTGAAAGAAAATGAAAAAACAATTTATGTAGCATGTGAAAGAATTGCAAATTTAAAAACACCTATTTTAAAATCTTATTTAGATGAATCTGATAAAAAAGTAGAAGAAAATATTAAAACTTTAAAAGTAGGTATTCCAAATACATTACAAGATAAACAAAAAATACTTCAAAAAGCATATATTTTTACATCAAATTTATATACTGAATATTTTCAAATATTTATTGAAAATGTAAAAGAAAAAAATTTATTAGATGATTTTTATATTACTTTATTAGAATGAAGTTTAGAAGTTGCAAATGTTTTTAATGATTTTTATTTTGTTTGGTCAGAATATATAGAAAAACAAAATGATATCTTAGATAAAATGTTTTGAAATGATAGTGAGAAAATAATGACTTATTTAAAAGAAAAGAATTTGTTAGAAAAAGATGAAAATAGAAATTATACCGATAGATCATATACTGTTTTGAAATGATGAATAATGTTTTCTTATGCACAAGTTTTCCCAAATCAAATAAATAAAATTTCACAAGCTATAGATGATTTTGTAGAAAATTTACAAGATAAAAAAAATAAAGAAAAACAGGATATTATAAATTATTTACAAGCTATTAAAGAAGCTTATTTGGAAACTGATACTACAAAACTTTTGAGAAAATGGGAAAAGGTAGATGAATTATGGATGCAAATTAAGTGACCTTTTCAAATAGTTCATCCTATGGAATATTATGATGATAAATATAGAAAAGCAGTTCAACCTGAATTTGATATTAGGATTTTGGATACTGAAACATTACAGTCAAATGTTCAACAAGATGTATCTTTTATGTTTGATGAATTATTTAGTAAATTTAATAAAGAAAAATATGAGGAAATTTATAATTTCTCAAAAGAAAGTTTTTCTCGTGTTTTATTGTTTGTATCTGAACCAGTAATCTATGGAGGTGGTTATATGAACTGACTTTTTTCTGCACAAGTAGTTCCAAATGATGAAAAAATTAGTGAAAAGTTTGGTAAAAAGATATTTGCTTTCCCAAATAAAGTAAGAGCTGAACAACAAAAAGCTCCTTTAAAAAAACATACAGTTTTAACTTTTGATAAAGATATTATTGAAGAATATAAAGATATTTTGAATGATTCACAAACTTATTATAAAATTTACGATATAGAAACTATATGACATGAGTTTGGGCACACACTTTGGATGGGAAATGAAACAGAAGTGAAGATGAATTTTAAAACTTGAAATTTTAAAAATATAGAAGAATGGAAAGCAACAACTTGATGATTGGTGGCTTATTTTTATAAAGTTCAGACTCAATTATGAGAGTCCGGACTTGAACAAGAACTTTCTGAATCTGATAAAAAATTGATGTTAATGCACTTTAGAAGAAGTGTAGCTTTGATGGAACGGAAAAATTTTGATGAGGTTGCTCCATATTATAATGAAGGACTTATACATTTGGATATCTTGTTTAAATCAGATGTTTTACAAATAAAAGACAATAAAGTTTACTTTAATCTAACAGTTCAAACTTATAAAAAATTAAAAGATTTATATTTGAAAACTTATAAAAAACTTATTGAAACTTATTTGAATAAAAAAGATGCAGGAGAATTTTTGTTTGATTACATAATTACAGATAAAAATAATTATAACTTACCAAAAGATGATAATCTTAGAAAATTTGTAATACATTATCAAGAAATATTTGAAAAATATGGAAATGAAGTAGTTAAATAAAAGTAGCTAAATATCTTTAATTTATTTAATATTAGAAATATGGAATTTCTTGTGCATGTGATACCTTGAAGTAAACAAATTTTAGTTAAAAAAGATGGTAAAGATTTGTTGACAAATAGAGATATTTATAAAGTAAAACTTACTGCGAAACCTATAAATGGAGAAGCAAATAAACAACTTATAGAAGTGTTGGTGGATTTCTTTAAGACAAAAAGAAGATTTATAGAAATTGATAAATGAGCTAGTAGTAGGTTAAAACTTGTAAAAATAATTGAAAATTAAAAATACTTTTGTACAATTAAATCAATTTTAATTTTTTATTAAAATATTATGAAAACACCTTATATTTGGAAAAATGGAGAGTTTATAGCTTGGGATGATGCTTTGGACCATAATATTACTCATTCTTTACATTATGGTAGTTGAGTTTTTGAATGAATTAGATTTTATTATTCTTCATAAGTCCCATAGATTAAGGAGTAAAATTTATAATATTACTTATCACCTAATATTATAATCTTCTATGGGGCTTTTAAAATTGTAATTTTTTTTTGACAAAATAATAAAAATAAATAAACTAAACATAGTTTTAAAAAAATAAAAACAAAAAATGAAAGAACATATAGAAAAGGAAGTACAAAATAATAAAAGTATTACCCCTGTTGAAACAGACCTTTTTAATTCACTTGCTATACCTGAAAATTTTTCAGATTTTTTAAATAGACTGAAAAAATATACTCAAAACTTAGATTGTCATAATACAAAAACTTGTTTAGAAAATATATTATCCATTTTCTCAAATATGAAAATACCATCATATAGTAATATAATTCAAAAAATTGGGAATTTTGATAATAAAAATGGAAATATATTCGAAATAATTAAAAGTAAAGAAATTGAAAATTTTGAATGAGAAGTAGTAAGCATAAGTTTTGATGCAATATGAAGTACAAGTTTAGATTCAAGTACTTTGAAAGAATTTATGAAACAAGTTATTTATACAGTAAATATTTTTGAAAATCTGTATAAAAATGAGTGATTACAAATGTTTTCTATAAATTGAGATGAAATTCATATTTGATTTTTTTCAAACAAATTAACACAAAAAGAAAAAGTAGAAATTTTCCAATTATTGTCTATGATTTTACATTTGATAACTTGAAAAGGATTTCACCATGTAATGTTAGCTTGGGAAAAAGAAAAATGAGAAGGCATCACTGCTGTTTTCCAAGAAAATATTGCAAATACTATTGTAAGTGAATCTTATAGTTGAGAATACAAAAAAAGCAAAAAATCCAAACTTCCAAATTATATTCAAACAAAATTACTGAAAGAAAAAGAGCAAATATCACAACTACTATATGGTTTAAATATAAAACCATATTTAAAAATAGATTTTAATAAACTTGAAGAAAATATAGATTATCTTGAAGAAAATAATATTCCACTACACAGATTACTAACAAAAATAATCATAAATTATATTTCAAATAACTTACAAAACAAAGAAGTCAATTTATTAGAAAATAAAGAAATAGAAGTAGTTGAATTTAACAAATGAAAAAAAATAATTTCTTATTGAGAAAAAAATAGTAAGTTATATTTAGTTTTAAATTGAAATGTAGAAATCCAAATTTTTTGAAATCCAAATTTAGCAAAATATTCTTCTTGAAAAACAATTTTATGAGAAATGTCTATGTATGGAAGACCTGCTAATGCAAATGTAATAGCAGATAGTAAAGTGAAAACTTTAAAAATAAATAAAAAATTTATAGAAGATATGCTTGTCTGAAATATAATAATAGATGCAAGGTTTACAAAACAATTGGATATATTGTTAAAAAAATATATTAAGTGAAGAGAAAATTACAATTTACTAATAAATCAATATTTCCAAGAATTAATTAACTATTGAAATAAACCTTTAAGTGAAATATTTGAAATTTGGAACTTATTTTTGGAAATTTTGCTAAAATCTGAAAAAACATATAAAAAAGCAGAAAATAAACCATTAACTTATAAATGAAAAGAAAACGATAAATTATACTTTTTGAGGAAATGAACTATTGTAAGAAAAAATGAAATAAAATTTACATTAGAAAATGATGAATTAATATGAGAAAACACATTTTTACAATATATTAGCTGAAATACAAATCCAAAAGCAAATGCTAGTATAGAAATTGTTGATTGAAAAATAATAGAAATGGATTTTGGGGAAGTTATAAAAGTTTTAGAAAAAGAGAAAATGGATATAAGTAAATTCCAAGAAGTTTTGGAAAAGATAGCAAAATTAAGAGAAAATAACAATGATTTTGTTTGATTTTGATGAAAAAAAGTTTTTTCTGGAACTAGTCCTTTCAAAAAAGCAGCCTAAGATTTCCTCTCCTTCCTAGAAATAAAAGTAGCTAAATATCTTTAATTTATTTAATATTAGAAATATGGAATTTCTTGTGCATGTGATACCTTGAAGTAAACAAATTTTAGTTAAAAAAGATGGTAAAGATTTGTTGACAAATAGAGATATTTATAAAGTAAAACTTACTGCGAAACCTATAAATGGAGAAGCAAATAAACAACTTATAGAAGTGTTGGTGGATTTCTTTAAGACAAAAAGAAGATTTATAGAAATTGATAAATGAGCTAGTAGTAGGTTAAAACTTGTAAAAATAATTGAAAATTAAAAATACTTTTGTACAATTAAATCAATTTTAATTTTTTATTAAAATATTATGAAAACACCTTATATTTGGAAAAATGGAGAGTTTATAGCTTGGGATGATGCTTTGGACCATAATATTACTCATTCTTTACATTATGGTAGTTGAGTTTTTGAATGAATTAGATTTTATCCTACCGAAAATGGACCGAAGATTTTTAGGCTTAAAGAACATATTCAAAGACTTTTTTATTCTGCATCTTGTATGCAAATGGAAATTCCTTTTACGGAAGAGGAAATTATAAAAGCTACAATAGAATTAGTTGAAAAATCTGGAATAGAAAGTGGATATATAAGACCTATTGCTTATTTTGGTTATGGTAAAATGTGATTAAATCCTACATGAGCACCAGTTGAAATTGCTATCTCAGCTTGGGCTTGGTGAAAATATCTTTCAGAAGATCCTATAAATGTAAAAATTCCATCTGTAAGGAGAATTGATCCTCAAACTATTCCAATGTGAGCAAAAATTTGTGGTAACTATGCAAATAGTATTTTAGCAAGTTTGGAGATTAAAAATGGAGGTTATGATGAATGACTTTTACTTGATACACAATGATTTATTGCAGAATGACCTGGTGAAAATATCTTTTTTGTAAGATGAAAAGAACTTTTTACACCAACTTTATGAACTATACTTCCTTGAATTACAAGAGATACTATTATAAAATTATTTAAAGATAAATTTGATATTGATGTAAAAGAAACTAGAATACATCCAAAACAATTAAAAGAATTTGATGAAACTTTTTTTGTAGGTACAGCAGCAGAAGTAACTCCTATTTGAACTATTACAGATGAGCTTTGAAATAAATTTGAATATAATTCAGGAGAAGAAAATAGCTATACTCAAAAAATAAAAAAAATATATGATGATGTAGTAAAATGAAAAGATAAAGATTATTTACAATGGTTAGCTTAGGCGAACTTTTTTATTTGAAAAATTATTTTTATTAGTTATACTGGTATAACTTTTTATACTAGTTATTTTTAATATTATGAAACTTTATTGAATTACAAAACTTTGACCTAAATGACAAGTTGTGATACCACAGGAAGCAAGAGAAGATTTATGATTAAAACCTGGTGATAAGGTAGTAGTTTTTTCACCATCTTGAAAATGAGTTGTGGTAACTTCGACAAAAGAAATGAAAAAACATTTAAAAGATTTTTCTCAATTATTTGAAGAAGAATAATTTTTTTATATTTATAAATTAACCTTAAAATAAATGAAAAATATATTAGATTGTTTAAATTGGAGATATGCTGTAAAAAAGTTTAATTCTAATAAAAAAGTTTCAAACGAGAATTTAGAAAAGATATTACAAGGTTTTACTTTGACAGCTTCTTCTTTTAATTTACAGCCTTGGTGAATTGTTGTTGTAGAAAACCAAGAATTAAAAGATAAATTGTTTGAATATTCTTATTATCAAGAGCAAATAAAAGATTGTTCACATTTGTTAGTTTTGTGTAGAAAAACTGATTTATCTGAAAAATTAGTTGATGATTTGATAGACTCACTAGTTGAAAAATCTGGAATGAAAAAAAATAATTTTGAATCTTATGAAAATATGATGAGATGATTTCTATCTAGATTGGACGATAATAGAAAAATATCTTGGGCTGAAAAACAAGTTTATATTGCCTTGGGAAATTTACTTGATGTATGTGCCTGTTTAGAAATAGATTCTTGTCCAATGGAATGATTTGATAAACAAAAATATGATGAAATCTTAAATTTACAAGAAAAATGATTATCTTCTGTTTTGGTTTTGCCTATTGGTTATAGAGCAGAAGATGATAAATATGCTACTATTCCTAAACATAGGTATGATTTGGATGATTTAGTTATAAAAATGTAATTATGATTTCTTTTTATGATATTATTTGATATATTTCTGTATGATTTGCAATAGCAGGATTTCTTACAAAGTCTAGAAATAGAATGTTAATTTATGGAATTATATCTACATTGTTATTATGAATTTGTGTATATTTTTATTGATGATATAATTGATTAAGTGTTTCTATAATATCAGTAGTTGTAAAATTATTGTCATTATTTGTAAACAAGAAATATTTAAAATATATCAAATATTCTACACCATTTGTAGCATTATGATTGTTTTTTATTCTTCCTGAATGAATTGAATGAATTATTCCAGCTTTGAGTATGTTCTTTATAATTGTTGCAGATAGTCAAAAAGATGTTTTAAAGATGAAATATTGGTATTATGGTAGTAATTTACTATGGTTAAGTTATGGTATTATATTATTTAGTATTCCTGCTATTTTGTTTGATACATTTTGATTTTTATCTCTTACTTATGGAGTATATAAAATAAGAAAAGATAGAAAGAAATTAACCTAATTTTAAGGTTAATAATTATTATAAATAGATTTTAAATTATAAAATGAATAAATGAAAAAAATATTGTTAGTATCTTTATGAATTAGTCTAGTTTTATCTTGATGTAGTTCAAAAGAGCAAGTAATAAAAAAAAACATACAAACACAGGATGTAAAACAAACTTGTAATAAATCTTTTGTTGTGTGAAGTTGAAAAAATCAAGTTTATAATTTACAAGCAAAAGTAGTTTCTTCAAACATAAAAAATATTACTTCAAATAATGCTTGAGTTATTTCTTACTTGAATTGTACTCCTTGACAAAAAGTAAATTCAAAAACTTTGCTAGCAAAAATAATTCCTGATTGGTCAAGTCCTACTATAAAAAATTTGATTAACCAGAAAAAAGCTATTCAAACTCAGTTAGAGAATACAAAGAATATTTTTGTTAGTACAAAGTCTAACTTTTCTTCCCAATTAAATTCTTTAGTTATACAAAAAACTAATTTAGAAAGTCAGATTAAAATATTAAATCAGAATTTAATTAAATTAAATAATCAAAAGAAATATTGAATTAATGATCTTTGAGAACAATTAAGTAACTTACAAACTCAATTGAAAAATTTAAAAAAATCAAAAACTAACTTAGAACAAAGTAAGCAAGCAGATATAGAAAAAATTAAATTATCTATTTTGAATACAAAAAACAGTATTTCATCTTCCATCAAAAATGACTTATTTAGAATTGATGAGATATTTTGAATATCTGATGCAAATAAACATAAAAATGATGCTTATAAAAATTATTTGAGTGCAAAGAATACTACACTTAAAGATAAAATTAAAAATGATTGGAGAAAAATATCTTCACAAAAAATAAATAATTTATCAAATAAAGAATTTTCTAATTATATTCAACAAGTTGATTTGCTTGTTCAAGATGTAAAACAGGCAATTAAAAATTCAGTAGCTTCAAGAAGTTTTTCACAAACACAAATAAATACATACTATAATGAATTTAATTCTTATGATTTAGCTTTAATTTCTTCAAAAACTAAGTTAGATGATTTAATTCAAAATTATACTACAATTGTTAATAATTATGATACACAAATAATTTCATTAGAAACACAGATAGATACTATAAAATCTAATATAAAAAACATTAAAGATAATAAGATAGATTCTTATTCTTCAAGTATAGATATTCAAATAAATACAACTAAAACTCAATTAGATAATACAAATTCAAGTTTAAAAAATATAGAAAATCAAATTAAATCTCTAGATGATCAAGAAAATATTCAGCTTAAACAATTAGAAAATCAAATTTCTAGTTTAAAATCAAATTTATCTCAAATTAATGTAAATTTAGCACCACAAAATATTTATGCAGGTGTAAATTGAAAAATTAAAAACAAAAAAGCCGATAAATGAAATAAAGTATGACCAAACGGCTTGATCTGTCAGATAGTTCCAAATAAGAGTAGTTTAAAATTACAAATTTATGGAGATTTAGGAGTTGGAAGAGATTTAGGAGAAGTTGAATTTAAAGATAACAATTGAAAAAATTGTAAATTAAAAATAGTTAGTAAATTACCTTACCAAGATCCAATTACTCAAAATAATATTTATGAAACAGAAGATAATATTAATTGTAATATTCAAGAATGAGAAATTTTGTCTGTAAAATATAATAAAGAAAACAATAAAGTTATAAATTGAAATAAAAAAATATTTATACCATTAGATTTTGTAGTAAATAAACTTACTGGACAGTTTGTAAAAGAAAAGATAGCTAGCTGAGATATTCAAGAAATTCCTGTTAAACTTTGAAATATAGACTGAACAAATGTAGAGATTTTATCTTGATTAAAAATATGAGATAAGATTTGTAGATAGGAGATTTGGAGATTAAAGGAGATAATGTAGATGAGTTAATTGCTAAAAAATAATTTAATTTGTAAAATATAGAAATGTCTAATAATTGTGTATTTTGTAATATAGATAAGAAAAATTATATATTCGAAAATAATCATTTTTTTGTGGTCTTAGATAAAAATCCCATAACTAAATGACATTGTCTTATTGTATCTAAGCTTCATTTTAACAACATTTTTGATGCAAATATATCTATATTTAATAATTTATGAGATGTACTTCAATTTCTAATAACTAGTTTTAAAAATAAATATTGATTTGAAGATTTTAACATTTTGCATGCAAGCTGAAAAAATGCTCAACAAAGTGTAGGACATTTACATATTCATTTTGTTCCAAGATATAAGAATGATAATTTAGATTTATGGATTAAAAATAAAAAATAACTATATGTTCTCAAAACTAAAAACAACAAAATTTATAGTGCTTAGTATTCTATTTCTGGATGTGCTATCTATTGGATTATTTGTGCCACTTTTACCAGATTTGGTAAATTATTTTCATGTATCTATTTTTTTAATTTCACTTGCTATTTGAGTTTATGCACTTTTTTCTTTTTTATTTAATCCTATTTTAGGGCAATTATCTGATAAAATTTGAAGAAAAAAGGTCCTGATTTTGTGTGCTGTTTGAAGTTTTTTTTCAAATTTGATTATGGCTTTGTCAAATACCTATTTATTTTTTATGGTTTGAAGAGTTATAAATTGAATTACTTGATGAAATATTTCTATTATAAGTTCAATTTTATCAGATATTTCTGAAAATAAAAAAGAAAGAGCTACAAATTTTTGATTTATGGGAGCTTTGTTTTGAATTTGATTTGTGGTTGGTCCAGCTTTATCAATATTTTTATTACAATTTTGATTAAAAGTGCCTTTTTATTTTATGGTAGCTTTTAGTTTTATTGAAGTATTTTTAATTTACTTTTTACTTGAAGAAACAAATAAAGATTTATCAAATAGACAATTAGTTTACAATCCTTTTATTAGTATTTGGAAATTTATAAAAATAAAAAATACAAGATATTTTATTTTAAGTATGTTTTTTCTTTTGTTAGCTTCTGGTATGTATCAAGGTATGTTACCAGTTTATTTGGTAGATAAATTTAAAGTTTCCATAAATTTTGCAGGTATTTTTATGTCTGTAATTTGACTTGTAATACTTATAAATCAAGCAATTTTGTTTAAAAAGTTTTGGTTAAAATATTTTAGTATTAGAAAATTATTTTTTATTTTGAATATATGAGCTTTGATTCTATTTTTTATTTTAAGTTTTGTTTATAAAATAAATATTTTTATTTGCTTATTTATAATATTAGTTATGTTTTATGGAGTTATTAGACCTATTTATCAAACTGAACTTATAGAAAATGTAGATAAAACTCAAACTTGAGAGGTCTTGTGAGTTACTTCTTCTATTCAAAGTTTGGTGATGTTTCTTTGACCTTTGATAGCAGGTTATTTGATGGATAAAAATATTGATATATTTTTTGCTTCAAGCTTGTTTGTGTTTGTGTCAGTATTATTTCTTGGGAAATTGAAAAATTATTTAATTATTAAAAAATAGCTATGATAGAAAAAATTATTAAAAAATATAAACCATTTTTATTGCTTATTATGATTTTAATAGTATGACTTGGTCTTTATAGTTTTAAAAAAATGCCAAAAGAATCTTCTCCTAGTATAGATATTCCATTTTTTGTAATAACTAGTATTTATCCAGGTGCAGATGCAAAGTCTGTTGAAGAACAAGTTACACAAAAAATAGAAGATAAACTTCCTTCTGTAAATCATATTTCTACTTACAATAGTATCTCTGCTGACAATGTATCAGCTATTACAGTTCAATTTCAAAGATGAACAGATAAAAATACTGCTTATAATGACTTAAAATCTGCTTTAGATAATGTCAAAAAAGAACTTCCATCTGATGTTTCTATTAATTTTAAATCAACTGATATTGTATCAATTCCTGTTTATACTTTTTCTATTGAATGAAATTTGTATCCTTCTATTATGTATGACAAAATAAGATTTTTAGAAGATGATTTAAAAAAACTTCCATGAGTTGATAGTGTAAATATAATATGAAGTTATATTCCAGTTGTAAAAATAAATTTTAATTATAATAAATTAAAAAAATATCATTTTAGTATAAAACAACTTGTATGAATTATAAACTCTTCTATTGTTAAAATACCACTTGGTAAAAAACAAATTGGTAAATTATTATATAGTTTTGAAGTGAGAACATATGCTTTAAGTTGATCTAATTTAATAGATAAATTAGAAAATTTTAAAAAGCAATTGTTAAATATACCTTTGATAAACAAACAAGGTAATATTTTAAGATTAAAAAATTTAGCAGATGTAGATATTTCTCATCCTTTTTACAAAAAAGAATCTTTCGTAAATGGTAAAACTGCAATAACTTATATGGTTTATAAAACATCTTGAACTGATATATTAAACTTAGTTTCAAGAATTAAAAATTATTTAAAAACAAAAGAAAAATTTTTCAAACAAAACAATTTAAAAGTTGTAGAAGTAAGTTCACAAACTATTGATATAAATAAAACTTTTTATACTTTTATAAATAATTTTCGGGAAACAACTTTAATTATTTTACTTGTAATTGGTTTATTTATTGGTCTTAAGGAAGCATTTTCAGTATTTTTAGCATTTCCTTTAGTTTATCTTCTTACATTTATATATTTATATTCTATTTGATATACTTTCAATAGTATAGTAAGTTTTTCTCTTGTTCTTACTTTATGAATTATGGTAGATAATCTTATAATTATTATCGAATGAATAGATGAAGCTCTTAATAAATGATTAAATAAATATGAAGCAATAGCATTTTCTCTCAAAACATACCGGAAATCCATATTAGCTTGAAATTTTACAACTATTGCAATGTTTTTTCCTTTAAATTTTATGCTTTCTGGTAGAATATGAGCTTTTATGAAATCTTTACCAACTACTATAGATTCTACACTTATTTTTTCTATGATAGTTGCTTTTATATTTTTACCTATAATCATAACTTTCTTTAAATTTAATAGAAAAAATAAAATAAAAAGTAATGAAAATAAACAAAACAATAAAACTAATATTTATAAAAAAATATATTTAAAACTTCTAAAATATCCCAAAACTGTAATATTTTCTTTTTGGTTAATATTTATTTTATCTACAATGGCTTTTGTAAAATTTGGTTCAGTAAATTTTTTACCTGCAACAGATAAAAATAATATTTATGTGAATATAAAATACAATAAATCTTTTTCTTTAGCAGAAAATAAAAAAGATACAGAAAAAATTTATACAGATATAAAAAAGTTTTTTAATAAATACTATCCTTGAATTGTGAAAAATATGGAAATTACAGTTTGAGATTATCAAACTACACAACCATTGGATAGAGTAATTTATAATAATAGTTTCAATCCAGATTTAGCAAAAATAAATATAAGATTAACTGATACAGATGATAGAGATTCTTATCAAAATGCTACAAAAATTTATCCAAGATTAAACAATTATTTACATTCAAAATTAGTAGAGTTTGGTTGAAAAATAAAAGAAATAAATGCATTTATTAGGAAAAATGGTCCTAGTGCTTGAAAAGATGTATGATTTAATATTTCAATTGCTAGTTGAGATAAAACAAATATTGTTACTTTGGCAAATAATTATTCTAAATTACTACCAGAATTGAAAGGAATATCTTGAACTTATGGTTGGAGTAGCTCGTTAGAGTATACAAATTGAAAAATACAAATTTTATATAATTTAGATAAAATAAAATTATTTAATTTAGATTTATTAGATATAAATACTTTTTTACTTGGTTTGTATGATAAAACTCAAAATTATCAATGATGAGGTATAAATATTTCATCTTTATCTAATTTTTGAAAAGATATTATTCCTGTAAAAGGATATATCATAGCACAAAATAGTCAAAAACTAGATTATTCACATTTAATTATTCCTTGAACAAATATTTATGTTTCACAAGTTGTAAAAAGTATAAAAATCAAACCAGATATAAAATATTATAAACATTTGGATGGAACTTTGGTTATAAATATTCAATCATATAAAGATCCAAAAACTACTTTGTGAGATATTACAAAACAAATAAATAATATTATTAAAAAATTCCCACAAATAAAACTTACTTATGCATCAGATGTGAAGGATATGAAGCAATCTATGAAAGATTTAGGTTTTGCATTCTTAGTTTGAATATTTCTTATGTTTGCTGTATTAGTTCTAAATTTTGAAAATTATAAGTATTCTTTGATAGTATTTAGTATTATTCCTTTACTTTTTATTTGAGCTTTTTGGTTGTTGATAGTTTTTCATTTGCCTTTTGGTTTTCCAGCACAATTGTGAATGTTTGGACTTATATGAGTTTGAGTAAATGATGCTATTTTACTTATTGAAAGATATCAGGAGCTTAAAAAATGAAATAAAAAGATGAAAGATATTGATTTTCTAGATGTGGTAAAAACTAGAATTAAACCAGTATTCCTTACAACTTTAACAACTGTATTATGATTAGCTACATTAGCAGTAAAGGATGCTTTATGGTGAAGTTTAGCATTGGCATTTATGGGTGGTTTGATAGTTTGAACTTTTATAAATTTAGTTTATATTCCTTTTATGTTGAAAGTGGTTGATAAAAAATAAGATTATTATTGAATAATAAAAAAATATTATTATATTTTAGATGTTTAATTAATTAAAATATATTCTTATGTGAAAACCTTGGGAAGAAGATAAAGTTGATTGGGACAATTACGAATGGAGTGAAGATGAAGAAAATGGAAATACGACACAAGATGATGAAGAAGAACAAATAGTTGTAAAAGATTCAAATGGAAATGTTTTACAAGAATGAGATTCTGTAATTGCTATCAAAGATATTAAATGAAAATGAGTTAATATAAAAAGATGAGATAAATTTAATAATATTAGCTTTACAGATGATGAAGGCTTGATTTATGTGCCAAAACAAAAATTATATTTAAAAACAGAATTCTTTAAAAAAGCATAAACAAATATAATTTATATATTATAGGTTTAATTGTCTATTTTAGATGGTTGATCCTATATTTTTATTATTAAAAAATTTAAAATAAATGTTAAATGAAAATGATTTAAAACAAATAAAAAACTTAATTTTATCTTATTATAAGGAAAAGAAATATTTTCCATTTGTAGAAGATCTTTTAGAAAAATATAAAATGTTTTTTCCTGAGAATCTTGATGATGAAATAAAACAACAAATTAATAATTTAGTAAATGAAATAATATTAGAACAGATCGAAGCTAAAAAAACAAAGGGTGGGCAGATAATGTTGAGGTTGCTACAAAACAATGAGGAATTATGGAAAGAATTTAGAAAATTAAATTCAAAAGAATTTTTTAAAGAGGAAAAATTTCAAGAAATTTGAGTACAAATAGAGAAATTAATACTTGAATGAGAAGATAGACTTACAGAAAAATTAGTTTGAGGTAGAAGTATGTGAATACAAAAAGCTTCTGAGGCTTGGTATGATATGGTTTATGCTATATTTCCAGAATGGAATAAATTAAAGTAAATAGATTCTAGACTTGTTCTAGGTCTTTTTTTATAAAAAAAACTATACAAATATTAATGTATAGTTTATCTTCTTAAAATAAAATTACCATTTTTTCCAACTAGGACATGCTTGTATCACATCTATATGTGCAAATCATTCGTAATTTATTGCTTCAACTATAGTGCTTTTAAGTCATAAGAAATCTTTGTCTTCTACTTGTTTTGTAAATTTTGCTCAAGCTGCTTGTAAAAGTCAAATTGGATGAAAAGGAGGATAAGGATTTCCATCTGGTGTAGATGAAGTTTTAATTCATTCTGGAGTAGTTGGACTTGCTTGTCCAGTCGTAAGTCAATAATTTTCATTGTTATGCACTATTACAGTGATATCTATATTTTTTTTTGCAGTATGTAATAGATGTCCAAGTCATATTCCATACATATCACCGTCTCCACCAAAACATATTACTTTCAATTTTTTATTTGCAAGTTTGATTCAAACTCAAAAAGGAACTGATCTTCCATGTAAAGTCTCAGCTGCATAACCAGGTATATATTGAGTTATTTTTCCTGCACATCATATTCAGGATACTGTAACTATATTTTCTTTATCTATGTCTAATTCATTTAGTGCATTTTTTATAGCTCATAAAATAAGATAGTCTCCACAACCTGGACACCATTGTATGTCTTGTAAATTTGTTCTCATTATTGAAATTAATATCTAAAATTTCTATAAATATATTGATTAAATTAGAAAAATCTATACTTTGTTAATATTTTAGATTGTATACCTATTTAATGCAAAATTTAGTAAAAGAAATTAAAAAATTTACTTACCAAGACTTACTTAATCTAGAACAATATGATGTGCAATATCAAAGTTTGGAGAGTTTATTTTCTGTATTACAAAATAAAGAACAATTTTTGAAATTAATAATTATCAATGCTTTGTTGTCTTATCAACTTACTATGAAATGAGAAAAGTATTGGACTTATTTTTCTGAATATTTCAAAAATTGAACTACAAATATTAAGCAAGATTTTCAAGATTTTTTGTGAAAATACAATAAAAGACTTTTACAAGCAAAACTAAAAAGATTAGACAAAATAATATTATTTGTAAATACTTTAGATTTGAAGAAATTAGAACATTATAGAAAGCACCAAACAGAGTTTGTGCAGGAACTTGCTGAAGCTATGGGACAGAGAGAAGATGCAAAAACTATAGTTTTTTGTATAAAAATGTTTATTTGGTGATGAAGAATTATTTGAGAAAATACTATTCCTGATAAAAATATTTTTATTCCAATCGATAGCAGATTAAGTAAAATTTCTCAAAACAAAAAGGATTGGCTTAAATTATCAGAAGAAACTTGATACAGTTTATTACTTTTGGATACTTTATTTTATATTTCTTTGTGATGAGATTTGGAGAAAATAGAAGATTTAGAATTGAGGAAGAAGGTTAGTAAGTTTAGAGAAACTTTAGAGAGACTTTAGATGAAAATTATTAAAACTATGCTAGGAAATTACTCCTAGCTTTTTTATAAGTTAGAAATTATTCTTCTTTAGAACTTTTATGTCTTTTGATAATCTTCTGAATTATTCTTTTTAATTCTCAAATTCTCAATTTTCAATTATCCATTATCTTACAGGCTTTCCCATACAGCTTTTTTTTGTCCATCTACTTCCTTTATTTCCAAAAGTTTTACTCTTATGGTATCTCAAATATTATAGTAATCTTTCCAATTTATTCATTCTGGTAAGTTTATGTTTTTTTTATGTAAAAGTCCTTCGTATTCATCAGCTAATACAAATAATCCATAATTAAATTTTAATTTTACAATTCACTCAAAAATATCTCAAATATCATTATTTTCTTTTTGTCATTTTGAATTTATTTCAGAATCTTTAGATCTTGTTATAAGTTTAGTATGACTAAGTAGTTTTCATTTTCAATTATCTTTAAAATCTTTTTTAATATCTAAATTTCTCTTTTTTTTAGTTTGTTCTGTATTTTCTTTATGCTTTTCAATATTTTTCTTATTTTGAGTTTTTATGCTTTCTCAAATTTCCTTTTCTACATCTTGCTTTGGTTTCGTATATTTAGATTTAGATAGTTGTTTTATTTCTTCGATAAATTTATTATTTTTTATGTTTTCATCTAAAATAGGTTGAGTAGCTATTCCAAAAACATCTGTAGAAGTCCCATCTATCATTATTTTTGTGTATGCTTTGAATTTTGGAATAGAGCTTATGTCGTTTGCAGTGATTTGATTTTTAAATTGTTTAGATAATATCTCAGCATCTTCATTTCAACTATTGAAAACTACAAGATTTCAGATATTTCCAAAAATAGCATTTCTTACATCTTTATCTATCTGACTAATGTATTGGTTTGCAACAGCAAGTGACAATTTATATTTTCTAGCTTCAGATAAAATTACAGAAAATGATTCAGTGGCAAAATTTTGAAATTCGTCTATGTAGAGTGTAAATTCTTTTCTTTTATTCATAGGTAAATTTGCTCTTTTCATAGTTTCTACTTGTATTTGACTTACGATAAATGAACCTATCATAGCAGAATTATCTTCACCAATAAGACCTTTTGATAAATTTACAAGCAAAATTTTATTGTTTTGCATTATTTCAGCTATATTGATAGTTGACTTAGTTTGTCAGAAAATATTTCTTATGATAGGAGAAGAAACAAATTGTCCTACTTTGTTCATAATTGGACTTATGGCTTCAGATGCAAATCTTTCTGACCGTTTTGTAAATTCTTTTTCCCAGAAATCTTTAATTATAGGGTCTGCAGTTTGTGTTAATACTTCTTTCCTAAAATCTTTGTCTGTAAGCATTTTCATAATATGTAAGAAATTTGCTTGGTCATACTCAGATAAGGCTAAAAGTGTATTTCTGAAAATATATTCAAGTCTTGGTCCCCAGCTATTTCAGTATAATTTTTTAAAAATAGACAATACTGTTGAAACGGATAAATCTTTATTATAATTTTTTCATTTTTCAAAAACATTGAATCCAACAGGATTTTCTGTATCTGAAACATTGAAATATATTATGTCATTTTTTCTATTTTCAGGTATTACTTGCAAAATATTTTCTGCTAAATCTCCGTGAGGGTCTATCAAAGCAAGTCATCTGCCTCTTTCTAAATCAGACAAAACCATATTTGAAAGCAATGTAGATTTACCAACTCAAGTTTTTCAAATAATATATACATGACGAGCTTTGTCCTCTTGTTTTAGTCAAACAACTTGTTTTTCATCTGCCCAATCTATTTTTCACAAAACAGTGATATCTTCATCTTTCGATGGTAAATTTGAAGGTGGAGCAAGTCTTTTGTAGTTGATATATTTGATTCATTTGATGTTTTCTTCTTCTGTTGGAACATGAAATATTTTTGAAAATTCATTTATTTCAACTGATGAAAAGACCTCTTCGTTCTGTGTATATAATTCTGTTTCTGTAGCTTCGTTTATGTTCTTAAAAAATAACTTATCAAAATTGTTATAGCCACCTACTCATATTGAAAGTGCAGTTCATTTGATTCAAGTTTCTATCTTTTGTTTTTTGCTTACTTTTGTTATTTTAGGTTCTACTCAAGTAAAAACTCTTACAAAAAAATAGTAAATTCAAAATAAAAATAATTTTATTCATTTCCAGATAAGCTCAAATAAACTTTCATAATGTATTTCTCAAGAAGAATTTAATATTATTGAATATTTTATGATTCATTTGTTATTTGAAGGAATATCTTTGAATAAGAAAAATGTTTCTTTGAAAAAAGTTTTAGATTTTTTTAACTGAATTTTATCATCTCATATTGCATGAATATAAGTTTTTAACTCTATTTTTTCATTAAAATCTATTTTTTGTATTTTTGAAGAAGGAAAGTAATTATAAAAATTATTTACGAACTTATTTTCAAAATTTGTAGGAAAAGAAATAATTAGCTTAACTGAAGTATTGTTTCAGATAGTATAGAAATTTATTCTTTTTGAAAAATAAGAAAAATTCTTTAGCAATTTTGCAAAAGTTTTGTAATCAAAATTATTTTTGTGATATGGTATTATTTCATAATAACTATTTTCTAACTCAACTATATTTTCAGTTTTTTTTATTTGAGATTTTTTGGATTCTTTTTTTTGTTTTTTCTTCTTGTTTGAATCCAAAAAATCAACTATTTGCTCAGCTAATATTTCAATTTTTTTAAACATAAAATTTTTAAACATATAAAACTTTCACTGAAATTATATATTTTTTTGTATAAATTAAAAATACTTATATTGACATAATAAAAAAACCTATCATTAGGATAGGTAATTACTGTATGTGTTTAATATTATTTATGGAGTATTTCAAGCTGATCATGCAGTACTTGTATTTGAGCTCATAAAACTAAATACTAAATTAATAATCATAGCAGAAGCTCAGATAAGTATAAGTCATATAACTGCTTGTTTTACAATAGTAAATCATTTTTTGTATTTACCATCATCACCAGCTGCAGTAATCATTTGAAAACCACCCCAAATAAGAATTATTATAGAAATAAGACCTAAGAATCATAATATCCAATTTACAGCAGTTTGTACAAATGTTATAAATCATGTGTTTCATGTTCATCATGTTTGTCATCATACTACTCAAATAGTTGTAGTATTTTGTTGAGTAAATCAATTTGCAGTAGTAATCATAGGTGCTGCTATAGTAGTAGCTCACACAATAGCACTTCAAATTAATATTCAAACTTTTTTATTCATTATCAAATAATTTATAGAAATAAAAATCTATATACTATGATAGTTTAAAACTTTTTTTTCTTTTTTCAAGTTTTTTTAATTTAAATATATATTATTAGTTTTACTAATGAGATAAAAAAGTAGAAATATTACTTGATTTTATAAATAATATTCTTATATTAGTGCTTACATGAAGTTTGAGCCGAAGTAGCTCAGTGGTAGAGCAGAGGCCTGAAAAGCCTTGTGTCGGCAGTTCGATCCTGCCCTTCGGCACCACTTATTATTATCGGGGTGTAGCTCAGATGGCTAGAGTGTCTGGTTTGGGACCAGAAGGTCGCGAGTTCGAGTCCCGCTACCCCGAGACTATTTATGGGCATGTGGCTTAGTTGGTTAAAGCACACGACTGATAATCGTGAGATCGATGGTTCGAGTCCATCTATGCCCACCATACTTAGACTCATGTAAATATTTTATTAAATATTTACGTAATATTATAATTTACGTAATCTTTTTATTTATTAATAGATTAAATCTATGTCAAACACAAAACCACATGTTAATATTGGTACATTATGACATGTAGATCATGGTAAGACTACTCTTACATCTGCAATCGTACAAGTTTTAGCTACAAAATGATTTGCTAAAGCATTAAACTTCGAAGATATTGATAAAGCTCCTGAAGAAAGAGAAAGAGGTATTACAATTAATACTGCTCATGTTGAGTATGAAACAGCTACTAGACATTATGCTCATATTGATTGTCCATGACATGCTGATTATATTAAAAATATGATTGTTGGTGCTGCTCAAATGGATGGTGCTATATTAGTTATTGCTGCTACAGATGGTCCTATGGCTCAAACAAGAGAACATATTCTTTTAGCTAAACAAGTTAATGTTCCATATGTAGTTGTTTTCTTAAACAAAGTAGATATGGTAGATGATGAAGAAGAAGTAGAATTAGTTGAAGAAGAAGTTAGAGATTTATTAACTAAATATGGATTCCCTGGTGATGATGTTCCTGTTATTAAATGATCTGCTTTGAAGGCTTTAGAAAATCCTACAGATGAAAATTGAGATGCTAAATGTATTTGGGACTTAATGGAAGCTGTAGATACATATATTCCTACTCCAGAAAGAGATATGGATAAAGATTTCTTAATGCCAGTTGAAGATGTATTTTCTATTAAGGGTAGAGGTACTGTAGTTACAGGTAGAATAGAATCTGGTTCTATAAAACTTAATGAAGAAATAGAAATAGTGGGTTTAGATAAACCAACTAAGAAAACTACTGTTACTGGTATTGAAATGTTTCATAAAATGCATGAAACAGCTGAAGCTGGTATGAATATGTGATTATTATTAAGATGAGTAGATAAAGAAGAAGTAGAAAGATGACAAGTGATTGTTAAGCCTGGTACAGCTACTGCTCATAAAAAATTTGAAGCAGAAGTATATGTATTAAAGAAAGAAGAAGGTGGTAGACATACTCCGTTTATGACAGGTTATAAACCTCAATTCTTCTTCAGAACAACAGATGTTACTGGTACAGTTTCTTTACCAGAAGGTACTGAAATGATTATGCCTGGTGATAATGCAAAAATGATAGTAGAATTATTATATCCTATTGCTATGGATGAATGATTAAGATTTGCTATTAGAGAATGAGGTAGAACAGTTGGTGCTGGTGTAGTTACAAAAGTTGTTGAATAATTATAACAATTAGTTAATTATACTAAAACTATATAATATAGTCTCTTACAAAGTTGTAAGGGGCTTATTGTTCTTTTATAAGATTTAGTTTTATAAGAAAAAACATTTATGGCAGATAAAAAAAATAGTAAGCCAGCTATGAGAATTAAATTCAGATCTTATGATCTTAGAATGTTAGATGCTACTGTTGCAAAGGTAATATCAGTTTTATTGAAGTCATGAGCACAAATTAAATGACCTATACCATTACCTAAAAGAAGAAAAATGTATACAGTATTAAAGGCTCCTTTTGTGTATAAGGATGCAAGAGAACAATTTGAAAGAATTACTTACTCTAGATTAATAGATATAGAGATGTTATGAGAGAAGACTATTGAATATTTGAATAATGTTCAAATTCCTGTTGGAATTATGGTTGATCTTCCAAGATAAGTTTAAATATTAAAAAATGTAAATGATAGAAAATTGAGGTTTCTTATGTTTAAAACAAGAAATGACACAATTACTTTTAGATGAGAATTTAGAAGCTGTTACATTATTGAAATTCTTAGATCAAAAGATAATAAGAATCAAGACAGAAGAAAAAGATTGATATTCTGCTATAGTTATATGAGCAGGTATGAAAGAAAAAGACTGAAAAACTACTTATAGATATATAAAAGAGTTTAAAGTTGATTCTGTTGGGTGATATAATGTTAATGATGAAGTGTCATTTGAAATACTTAAAGAGTTAAAAGAAGTTACTATAAAAGCTACAACAAAAGGTAAATGATATCAATGAGTTGTAAAAAGATTTGGTTTTGCATGATTGTCAGCAACACATGGTAATAAATATAAAAGACATCCATGAGGTATTGGTAATAGAAAACCAAGAAGAGTAAATAAAAATCATCCTTTACCATGACATATGTGAGATAAACATATAACATTAAAAAATGTTAAAGTTATTGCTGGTCATGTTGTAAATAATGAAAATATAGTTGTAGTTAAATGATCAGTTCCTGGTTCAAGAAACTCTTTGATTAGGATGTATATGTAAATTTATTATTAAGAAAGTTTATAGATGAGTTACTCTATAAAGGTATATAATACTGTATGAAAAGAATTGGAAGAAATTACATTAAATGATGCTATATTTACAGATGATAATATTAATGCATCTTTAATGCATGAATTTGTTGTTATGCAACTAGCTAATGCTAGAAAAAATGTAGCACAAACTAAATGAAGATGAGAAGTAATCTGATCTGGTAGAAAACTGTATAGACAAAAAGGTACAGGTAATGCTAGAGTTTGAGATGCTGCATCTCCAATTAGAAGATGAGGTTGAGTTGTTTTTTGACCTACAGGTAATGAAAATTATACAAAAAATATGCCTAAAAAACAAAGAAGAAAAGCATTATTTAGTGCTTTAACTGTTAAAGTGAAAGATAATTCTACAATTGCTTTAGATTCATACAATTTTGATGAAATTAAAACTGCAAATGCTGTAGAAGTTCTAAATAAGTTAAATTTATCAGGAGAAAAAATATTAGTTATTATTCCTGAAGTTAATGAGGTTATTTCAAAATCTTTTAGAAATATACCTAATGTAAAAGTTATCCTTGCAAGCTATGTAAATCCTTATGATTTATTAACTTTCAAAAAAGTTGTATTTTTAAAGGATAGTTTACAAAAGATAGAAGATACTTTTTTAAGTAAATAATATTGTAAAAGATGCAAATATGATTGTATAGACAAAAGTTAAAAAGAAGATGACAAAAGGCTATAGAACCTAAAAAATTAGGTCAATTTACAGCTTCTGATATTATCTTAGGTTTTATAAAGACTGAGAAATCTGATAGTCAGTTAAAACAAGAGATTAAAATTAAATCTGCTATTCTTAATAAAAAATGAGAAAAGGAGACAGAGAAATATACTGTTTCTTTTAAGTCTGGCAAAACTCTTGAAAAAGAAAGAATTAAAACAGAAGTAAAAACTGTAGTTAAAAATAAATTAACTTTTAAAGTTATGAAAGGGTGTAATAAAAATGATGTTAAAGAATCAATAAAATCTCTTTATGGAGTTGAAATTGAAAAAGTTAATATTGTAAAAGCTCCTTATAAAAAAAGACAAAGAAGATGATTGGTAAGAAAATCTTATGTGAAAGCAATTGTTACTCTTAAAGAATGACAAAAAGTACCTGCATTAGATAGTATTGCATAATTATAATTTATTTTAATGAGAGGAAATTAGATGTGAATAAAAACATATAAGCCTTATACACCTTCTAGGAGGTTTATGACTTGATATACATTTGATGAAATTACTAAAACAACTCCTGAAAAATCTTTAACAAAGTTTATAGGTTCAACAGGTGGTAGAAATCATCATGGTAGAATAACTACTAGAAGTAGATGAGGTGGTCATAAAAGATTATATAGAATTATTGATTTTAGAAGATATGATAAAATTGATGTTCCAGGTAAAATAGCTAGTATTGAATATGATCCATATAGAACAGCAAGAATTGCTTTGGTGAATTATAGAGATGGTGAAAAAAGATATGTATTAGCTTGGAAATGAGTTACAGTTTGAGATATGATTCAAACATGAGAAAAAGCTCCATTAGAAAATGGTTGTACAAAGAAATTAAAAGATATTCCAGAATGATTTACTATTTATGGATTGGAAGTTACTCCAAACACAAAAGCTAAATTATTAAGATCTGCTGGTATATTTGGTACAATTACTGGTAAGGATGAGAATGCTTGATTAGTATTTGTTAAAATGCCTTCTGGTGAAGTTAGAAAATTTCATAATAACTGTTGGGCAACTATCGGTCAAGTATGAAATGAAGAAAGAAAAAATATAGTACTTGGTAAAGCAGGTAGAAATAGATGGAAAGGTAGAAGACCTCATGTATTAGGTATAAATATGAATCCTGTAGATCATCCTCATGGTTGATGAGAAGCTCATTCGCCTATTGGTATGAAAACTCCTAAGAACTTTGTTGGTAAGCCAGTACCATATGGTAAAACAACAAGAAAGAAAAATAAATGGTCAGATAAATTTATTGTTCAAGGAAGAAAGAGAAAACTATATCCACAAAATAGTAAATAATTATTTAAAATTAAATAAATATTGTAAATGACTAGATCTTTAAAAAAAGGTTTCTATGTTAATCCTAAAATCTTGAAAAAGGTTTTAAAAATGGAAGAAACAGGTTCAAAAAAACCTATTAAAATATGGGATAGAGCTTGTACTATTATTCCAGAATTTGTTTGATTTACATTTGCAGTACATAACTGAAAAGAATTTGTATCTGTATATGTAAATGATGAAATGATAGGTTATAGATTAGGAGAGTTTGCTCCTACAAAGATATTTAGATGACATCCTTTCTAGTTTGTCTTTTAAATGTAAATTGATGTTTTAAAAAGAAAGGAGTATCCGGATTTAATCCGACTTCTTTGCCCTTATGGGAGTTTTTATTATTAGATTAAGAAATAAATATGTCTAGTAAAAAATTTGTAGCTAGAAAGAAATTTATGAAGAATAATACATTAGCTAGTACACTTTCTGAAGATAAGGTATTTAGTCTTACTTCAAGAACTACAAATAAGTCTTATGTAGATACTTCAGTTAAAAAACTTTTAGTAGTTGCTGATATAATAAGAGGTAAAAATGTAGAAGAAGTTTTAACAATATTGCATAATTTACCTCAAAAAGTTGCAAAAATCTTATATAAACATGTAAAATCTGCTGCTGCAAATGCAACAAATAATGCTTGATTAGATTTATCAACTTTATATGTAGAAAGAGTAGATTTATGAAGAGGTACAAATATCAAAAGAACTAGATTCGCATCTAGATCTAGGATACATAGTTATCTAAAATATAGATCTTTTGTTAGAGTAGTTTTAAATTCTAAGTAATATTTTTAATGGGACAAAAAGTAGATCCAAGAGGGTTTAGAACAGGTATTGTAAGAGGATGGATAAGTGAATACTTTGCACCTACAAAATCTAAATCTGCTGAATATATGGTTCAAGATTTAAAAGTAAGAAATTTAGTAGATAAATTCTATAAATATTCAGGTATTTCTAAAGTTGTATTTAGAAAATGAATAGTTGCTGATGCTATGAAGAATGATATTCTTATTTTTACTGCAAAACCTGCATTAGTTCTTTGAAGAGAAGGTAAAAAATTAGCAGAATTTAATGCTTTATTGAAAAAAACTTTTAAAGAAGAATTTGATGTTGTAGTTAAAGAATTCTCAAAACCAGAATTGTCTGCAAAGATAATGTGAGAACATGTTACTTCTCAATTAGAAGGTAGAATGCCTTATAGAAGAGTTATTAAAACAACTATAGAAAAAGTTATGTGAAAATGAGCAAAATGAATTAAAATACAAATTGCTTGAAGATTAAATTGAGCTGAAATGGCAAGATGAGAAACTTTTAAAGAATGAAGAATTCCTTTACAAACTTTAAGAGCTGATGTAGATTATCATTATCTTACTGCTTTAACAAAATATGGTATTCTTGGTGTTAAAATTTGGATTTATAAATGAGATATTGATGAATCTGCTTGAAAGACTTTGAATAAATCACAATCTGTAAAGAAAAAAATAGTTAGAAAAGTAGTAAAGAAAAAATAACTTCTTATATTTAAAAATTAACCTTTATGTAAAATGTTGTTAGTGCCAAAAAGGTGGAAACACAGAAAGCAATTTAGATGAAGAATACAAGGTGTTGCTAAAGGAAATACATATGTTGCATTTGGTGAATATGGATTAAAAGCTTTAGAAAATGCTTATATTACTTCAAGACAAATTGAATCTGCTAGAAAAGTATTAGTTAGATACAATAGAAAGGTAGGTAAAATTTGGATTAGAGTATTTCCTGATATTCCTTATACTAAAAAATGATTAGAAATGCCAATGGGTAAAGGTAAGGGTGCAGTTGATATGTATGTTGCTAGAGTAAAAAGATGAACAATTATGATGGAGATGTCTTGAGTTTCTGAAGAAGTAGCTAGAGAGGCTATTAAACAGGCTTGATATAAGTTTCCAATCAAAGTTAAAATGGTTTCAAGACATGAAATTAATTAGTGTTTTATAATTAAACATTTTGGTCCATGAGTGATACAAAAATATTTATGAAAGATCTTTCAAATCATTCAGTTAAAGATCTTGTAAGTAAAAGAACTGAATTAAGAAAAAGATTATTTACATTGAGAATGCAAAATCAAGGTTGAGCTTTAAAACAAACTCACTTAGTGAAAGTTGTTAGAAGAAATATAGCTCGTGTAAATACAGCTTTATCAATTAAGATAAAAGAACAAAAATGACAATAATATGATGAAAAAATTTGAAAGAATTAGTATGAACTGTTTCAAGTACTAAAATGGCTAAAACAGTAGCTATTGAAGTTGATACAGTTAAAATTCATCCTTTATATAAGAAAAGATATGTTAGAAGTAAAAAATATTATGCTCATATAGAGGATAATTCTACTGTATCTGTTTGAGATATAATAAAGATAAGACAATATAGACCAACTAGTAAATTAAAAAGATGGATTTATGTTGATACAGTTAAGAAGGTTCAAAGTTAATTTAGATTGTTAATATTTTTCAATGATTCAAAATGAAAGTTTAGTAACTATAATTGACAATACTTGAGCTTTAAAGGCTAAAGTAATAAGAGTATTAGTAGGTCATTTGGGTAAGAGTGCTACTGTATGAGATAGAGTGGTTCTTGCTATTAAACAATCAAGACCTGATGCTTCTGTTAAGTCATGAGAGGTTGCAAAATGAGTTCTTGTAAGAACAAGAAAGGAAATTAGAAGGAAAGATGGATCTTTTATAAGATTTGGAGATAATGCAGTTGTTTTGATAAAAGATGATAATGCTCCAGTTGGTAAAAGAATATTTTGACCAATAGCTAGAGAAGTGAAAGAAAAATGATTTCTTCAAGTTGCTAAGTTAGCTGAAGAAGTAATATAAGAAATAAAAATCCTTTATAATGGATAACTATAACTTTTATAGTTCCGATGGATTATTTTCATTTTTCTTAAATTAAATTTACTTAAATAAATCTTCTATAATAAATGAGAAAGTTAAAAAAATGAGATTCTATTATAGTTATAGCTGGAGCTCATAAGTGAGTAAAATCTACTATTGTGAAAATAGAAAATGATAAGGTTTTCTTACATAATGTTAATAAAATTAAGAAAGCTGTAAAAGGTCAATGATTTGTAGAAAAGGAAGCTTCTATTCATCTTAGTAATATTTCTTATTATGATGAAAAAGCTAAGGCTCCTACAAAAGTTGCTATAAAAATAGATGATAAGACTGGTAAGAAAGTAAGATATTCTAAAAAGTCTGATAGTGTTATTTCTGAAAACTCAAGAAAAGCTTAATAACTTATTTGAGTATGAAATTTTAAAACTTTAAGTTATGTATAATGACAAGTTTGTATAATGTTTTTAAAGAAAAAGTTAGGTACGAATTAAAAGAGAAACTTAATAAACAAAATATTCATGAAGTACCTAAAGTAGAAAAAGTTATAGTTGCAATGTGAATTGGTAACTTATCTACAAAAAAGTGAATGAAAGATTTCTCTGAATTAGAATGAAATCTTGCAAAATTTACTGGTCAAAAACCAATAATAATTAAGGCTAGGAAAGCTGTATCTAACTTTAAATTAAGGGAATGAATGCCAGTTATGTTAAAGGTAACATTAAGAAGAGAAAAAGCTTATGATTTCTTAGAAAGATTGAATATGTATGCTTTTGAAAGAGTTAGAGATTTTAAATGATTATCAGATAAAAAGATAGATAGTCAAGCAAATATGAGTTTTTGATTTAAGGATCAAACAGTTTTTGCAGAATTAACACCAGATGAAATAACTGTTCCTTATGGTGTGCAAATAACTATTGCTACAAATTCTGATTCAAGAGAAGATACTAAAGCTTTGTTAGAATCATTATGATTTTTATTTACTAATAGTTAGATATGGCTAGAAAATCATTAGTTATTAAACAAGAAAGATTAGATATTATAAGACAAAAATATGATGAAATCTTAAAAGATAAAAAAAATCTTACTTGGGAAGAAAAATATAAACTTTATAGAAAGTTTAAAGGTAAAACTAGATACTACAATAGATGTAAAGTTTGTGGTAGAGTACATTCTTATAATAGAGAATTAGGTATATGTAGAGTTTGCCTTAGAATGTATTGAAGAGAAGGAAAATTAATGTGAATTAAAAAGGCTTCTTGGTAAATTTTATACTTTTAAAGTAATTATTCATGAGTACTTTTGTAAATGCTCCATTGCATGATATGTTAATAAGAATTAAAAATGCATATATGGGTAGAAAGACAAATATAGATAATGTTCAATATTCTTCATTGAAAGAAAATGTTCTAAAATTATTAAAAGAACATGGGTTCATATTAGATTATTCTATAATAGAAGATGGGAAAAAGAAATTTATTTCTATCACTGTTAAAGAAGTTACTAATTCTATACAGGATGTTCCTGTAATTAAGTTTCATTCTAAGCCATCAAGAAGATTATATGTTTCTTATAAAGAGTTACATAAAGTGGCTTGAGGTTTATGAATAGGTGTTATATCAACAAATAAAGGAGTTATAACAACAAAAGAAGCAAAAATAAATAAAGTAGGTTGAGAATATATCTTTGATATTTATTAAAAATGTTTCTTATAGGTAAGAGTAATATTGCTAACTGCCTATTAAGATGATAAGCCGATAATGTAGTTTTATCTGTTTAAGGTTTTAATGAAAACGGTTTTATAATAATAAAAAAATATTAATGTCTAGAATTTGAAAGAATCCTATTACTATACCAACAGGTGTAGATGTAAAACAAGATTGAAATAAGATTACAGTAAAATGAAAATTAGGTCAATTAGAATATACACACCCAAATTGAGTTAATGTTGTTATAGAAGAAAATATTATAACAGTATCTGTAGATTGAAAAGAATACAGAAATTATTGGGGGTTAGTAAGAACTCTTATATCAAATATGATAGAATGAGTTGCTAATTGATATAAAAAAGAATTATTAGTACTTTGAGTTTGATATAATGCTAAAATGCAAGGTAAAGATTTAGTTTTATCTTTATGATTATCTCATCCAGTTATTTATAAGGCTCCAGATGAAATAACTGTGTCTATAGATAAATGACCTAAGTGAGCTGTTTTAGTAAGAGTAGAAGGTATAGACAAACAAAAAGTTTGAGAAGTAACTGCTAAAATAAGAGCATTTAGGAAACCAGAACCATATAAAGGTAAAGGTATCAGATATATTGATGAAGTTATTAAATTGAAACAAGGTAAGACAGCTGGTAAATAATAATTATATTTAATTCATATTTAAATAGAATGAAAAAATTAACTAATGCTATTAAAGCTAAAAGATCTAATCAAATCAAAAGATCTAATAGAGTTAGAGCAAAATTAGTAGCCAATACAGATAAAAATAGAATGGCTATATATAGAAGTAATACTTATATTTATGTTCAAATTATTGATGATAAAAAATGAGTAACATTGGCTTCTGCTTCAGATTTGAAAATAACTGAAGGAACAAAAACTGAAAGAGCTAAAAAAGTTTGAGCAATGATAGCTGAAGCTGCAAAAAAAGCTGGTATTGAAGAAATTTCTTTTGATAGAAATGGTTATAAATATACAGGTAGAATTCAAGCATTGGCAGATGCTGCTAGAGAAAATGGTCTTAAATTTTAATTAATAATCGTTTTGATTATGGCAAAAAAAGTAGAAAAACAATTTGAAGAAGTATTGCTTGAAGTTAGAAAAGTAACTAGAGTAACTACTTGATGAAGACAAATGGCTTTTAGAGCTACAATGTTAGTTTGAAATTGAAAATGAAAAATTGGTATTGGTAGTGCAAAATGATGAGATGTATTATCTGCTATTAAAAAAGCTACACATGAGGCTTATAAAAAAGTAGCTGATGTTACAATTACTGAAAATGGTTCAGTTCCTTATGCTAGAGCTACAAAGTATAAATCAGCTTTGATTAAATTATTGCCTGCTTCTGCTGGTACATGATTGAAAGCTTGATCTTCTGTCAGAAGAGTTTTAGAATTAGCAGGATATACAAATATCTTATCTAAAATTGTAGGTACTAATAATAAACTAAATAATGCAAAAGCTGCTATCATAGCATTATCAACATTTAAAAAATAATCAATTAAAATATGTTGTTACATGAACTAAAAAGAAGTAAATGTTATAAAGATTCAAAAAAAAGATTAGGTAGATGAAATGCTTCTTGAAAATGAAATTATTCAACAAAAGGTCTTAAATGACAAAGAGCAAGAAGTGGTTGAGCTAAACCAATCTGGTTTGAATGAGGACAAACTCCTTTGACAATGAGAATTCCTAAATTAAAATGATTTAAAAGATACTATAAATTAGTTACAAACTATGATGTAGTAAATGTTTGAGATTTGAATAGTTTTAGAGCTTGAACTACTGTTACAAAAGAAAAATTATTTGAATCAAATTTGATTTCTTCTAATACTGTTGCTGTTAAAATATTAGGTAATGGTAAATTAGAAAAAAAAATAAAATTTGAATGAATTGAAAAATTTTCTAAAACAGCTGAAGAACAAATTAAAGCTCAAGAAGGAGAAATTGTATAATCTTCTCTTTTTTTGTAGATTGAATTATCAATCTTTTATAAT
The DNA here is from genome assembly GCA_027013285.1 of Candidatus Altimarinota bacterium. Lineage (GTDB taxonomy): Bacteria > Patescibacteriota > Gracilibacteria > Absconditabacterales > Absconditicoccaceae > S009-33. Next base: position 37,175 of record JALUXR010000055.1, read on the forward strand.
TTTATATTATTTTGATGTTAAATACAGTAAAACATATACTGACTTCTAAGAGTATTAGAAATAAAATATTGTTTACTATAGGTATATTAGTTATTTATAGATTCTTTGTTTTTACTCCTGTTCCATTTGTAGATATAGCAACATTGAAAGATGCAGTTAATCAAACAACTGGTGGTATGCAATTCTTTGCAATGCTTATGGGTTGATCTTTAAAGAAGTTTTCTATTATTGCTCTTGGACTTATTCCTTTTATTAATGCTTCTATTATATTACAATTGTTAACAGTTGTAATACCTCATTTAGAAGATTTGAAAGAAGAATGAGAAACTGGTAATATGAAGATACAACAATATACTAGACGGTTAACTTTTCCGTTAGCATTTTTACAAGCTATATGAATGGTTTATTTGATTAGTACTTATATTCCATGAGTTATAAATACACATAGTTTTGCTATTGTATTATCAGCTGCATTTGCTTTAACTGTATGAACTGTTTTGCTTATATGGTTAGGTGAGATGATTACAGAAAAATGAGTTTCTAATGGTATATCATTATTAATTTTTGCAAGTATAGTTTCTGGTATGACAAGTTCATTTATGAATTTTATGAATCCACATTCATGAGGTAGTCTTTTGTCTATATTTATATTTATTATAGTTATAGTGTTAGTTCTTATAATATTATCAATATTGCTAATTAGAACTATAAAAGAGATACCTATTACTTATTCAAGAGCTGGTAAAATACAAGAAACAGCTACTTTGCCAATTCCTTTGAATCCAGTATGAATGATTCCAATTATCTTTGCAATTGCATTTGTTTCATTTCCATATTTGTTATGAAATATATTGTATAAATTTAATCCTGCATCTCCTGCAGCAACTTGGTTAAAAGATTTTACAAGTACATACTTTAATATTTATACTCAAAATCCTTATTGGACAGTAGTAGTATTATATTTTATACTTATAGTATTGTTTACATTCTTTTATAGTTGGGTAACATTCAAACCAGAAAAGATGGCTGAACAAATTCAAAAAAGAGGTGGATATATTGCTTGAATTAGACCTGGTGAAGATACTGCTAATTATATAAATAGTTTATTAAACCATTTATGTTTTTGGTGAGGTATTTGATTATGAGTTATAGGTATTTATACTTATGTAATTAATTGGATTCCATTTATTCAAGATACTATAAGAAGTGGTTGATTAAGTTGAGTTCCAGTTATAGTTTCTGGTGCTTGAGTAATTATTATTGTTTGAGTAGTTCAAGAAATTATAAATAAATTAAATGCTGATTTACTTATGGAGAAATATAGTAAGATAGTATAAAACTAAAGGATGGAGCTTATCCGTCTTTTTTTATAATAAAAAGAAATTATGTAAATAGTTATATTTTTCAAATTATTAGAAAATAGTATTATAGTATTATAAATTTAATTATTAAATATATCTAATGACAGTTCCTTTGATAGAAATAGAAAATTTAACTTGGTGATATGAGAAATCTTATCAATTTGTTTTTAATAAATTTTCTTTTAGACTTTATGATAAAGATTTTTTGATTTTGTTGTGAAAATCAGGTAGTTGAAAAACTAGTTTAGTTAAATTTTTGATAAGACAACTTAAACCACCCAAAAAAACTATATTTTTTAAAAAAGAAGATATTGCAAGATTTTCTGATGCAGAAGTTCAAAGGTATAGAAGAGATATTTGAGTGATATTTCAAGACTTTAAACTTATAGATTGGAAAACAGTTTATGAAAATATAGCTTATAATCTTGAAATGAGAGGAGAAAAAAAAGAAGTTATAGATAAAAAGGTGAATGAAGTTTTGTATAAAGTTTGATTATTTGATAAAAAAGATATAAAAATACCATACTTGAGTTGATGAGAAAAACAGAGGATAGCTATAGCAAGGGCATTGATTTCAAATCCTAAATTTATTATTGCTGATGAACCTACTTGAAATCTTGATCCTTATACAGCCAAGCAAATTGTAGACTTACTTATAGAATTAAATAATCAATGAAATACAGTTTTGTTTATTTCTCATGATATGAATTTAGTTTCATACATAAAATCTAAGAAAAGATGAGTTAAAGAAGTAGACTTATGATAAAGTATTAAATTTTATTGACTTAACAATTTTCTATTGTATAATTAACATACTTTTAACAATTTAACAATTTATAATGTCTGAAAAACAAAAATTAAAACAAAAAATCTTAAATAAATTGGAGAAAGAACAATTCTTAAATATAGTGTTGGAAGAGATTGCGGATTCATTAGATTATCTTAATAAATATAAATTACAAAATATATATGATAATATAGTTTATTTTATACATGATTTGAAAACTATAAATGTTAATTGTATAAATTGATTAAAAAATATTTAAGAAAATAAATAAAAATATAAATGAAAATAAAAAATATAAATACCATAGAGTGATTTGAGAATAAAGAGGCATATATCCAATATTTACTAATGAATGATGATGTTTCTAAAATTCAAAAAGCATTAGATTCATTGGATAATCCTTTATCTGTAACAGAAGCATTGGAAACTGCAAATAGTTTAATTGAAGGTAATGATAAAATCTCTTCTATGTTGTTTACTCTAGATAAAGAAGATAGAGATGTAATAGTCTTAAATATATTGTTGTCTTCTTTTATGAATAATAATGAGTTTTCTAAAGAATTAGAACTTTTTGTTAGAAAAAAATCACCAGTTATAGCTTGAGCAAAAGTAGAAACTGGTATGAGTATAGCTAAATTTGCAAATAAAGTTTATAGACCTGAAACTAAGGAAAATGATGATTTATTAGTTGCTTAATTTTTCTTATAAATTTCAAAAAGTATTATCAAAAATCATATACTTACAAATACATCTGCCATATTGAAAATAGGAAATTGATATCAAAAGATAGGTGGTAAAGCAATAAAGTCTCTTACTCCGTGAAATATAATTCTATCTATAAAATTTCATATTCATCCAGAAATTATAAAGATAAAAGCTAATGTAGAAATCTGTTTTTTGTAAAATAAATAGCATATCAAAAATAGGATACTAGGTATTAAAAATATAAGAACATCAAAGTGAAAAAAACTAATTCACCAACTTATTCATTTGTTTAATGTTAATATAAATAAATTGTTTAGATAATGTAGGTTATAAATATAATATTTTGTTATCTGATCAATAAAAATTAGTATTAATATACTGATAAGCATAAATAAGTTTTTATGTTTGTAAAAAGACATTTTTTAATTAAATTAAGACTAAATTGAACTTAATTTTATGATTATATTAACTTATTTCAATATGTTTTTGTGAGTAGATCCTTGAATTAGAAAATTATGATTTGCATTGATAGATAAAGATAAACAGATTTTTGAATTATGAGCTTTAATAAATGAAATAGATGGTTGAAGAGAAGATAATGTAAGGAGAATGTCTGATATCTCTAATTTTTTTGATGAGATACTTGATAAATATAGTATAAAATCTGCTTGTATAGAAAAGTTGTTTTTTACAGAATTTAATAAAGGTAATGCTGAGTTTGTGTATGGAATAAGATGATTACTTATGGTTAAATTTTATGAAAAAAATATAAATATAATAGAACTTTCTCCAAAAGAGATAAAAAAGTATATTACCTGATCAGGAAATGCTACTAAGATAAATATGCAGAAGAAAACACAAAAATTATTTAATTTATCGAAGATACCAGAACCTCATGATGCTGCGGATGCCTTGGGTATGGCTTACATAGCAAAGATACTTAGTTAATTTATAATAAAAAAACTAGATTTTTAGTCTAGCTTATATTTTATAATTTAGCTTCTATAGCTGCAAAATCTCATTTGTTGTCTGAATTTATAATAATACTCATTTGATTTCAAACAGATAGTCAGAAATATGAAATAGCTGCAGGATTTAACTTATAAGTTTTTCAGTTGTCTCATATTGCTATGTATTCATTATTATTTTGAGATAGACTAGCTTTTATTGTACTCCTTGGAGCTGGTTGTATAAGTTTATACATTAATCTACCATTTGGAAGTATTGTAAGTTTTAATATATCTTGAGTTAATAGTTTTGATTTACTAGAGTAGTTTAGAGGAACAGGATATTTTTTACCGTCTGAACCAACCATATAAAGTCCATCATATACTCATTCAACAACTTCTCATTGTTCTGGAACTGAATAATTTAATAATTTAGAAGATAAATCTTTAATCTCATTTTCATCTATTTCATTTTGATAAGATCCATCTTGTAATCTTTGTAGAAGTAATCTTACTCTTTTTGAATCATTTTCAATATTTGTAAGTAATCATGATACTGCTGATATAATTTTGTTTATATTATCTTGTTCTGACATAATTTTATTTTTATATTATTAAAATACTTTTTGTTGTATAATTACAAAATATTGTTAATATAATTATTATCTTAATAATTGCAAGAGTTGTTTAATTTGCTTAATTTTGTATTATGTTTAAAAAAAGTATAATTTATTTATTTTTGGTTTTATTTTCTTTTCCATTTTTGGGATTTGCTTGATATTGTGATTGAGATATTTCTTGAGCTGGAGAAAAACCTCCTATTTGTTATTCTTCTCCAGAAATTGTAGATAAGTATTTACAGGATATGGTTTATGTAATTTCTCTGGTAAGTAATGCTAAATCTAATAGTAGTGGGCTGTGAGCTTTATGAAAAAAGGTTTGAGATACGTGAATTTGATCTTTGGCTGTTGCGACTATGTTTGCTTCAAACTGATTATGAAATTTTTTCCAGAATTTTATTATTATTTTTAAATGACCAGATATAGTTAGAGATCGGGTAAAAATAACAAATTTTCAACAATATATTACAAAAAATGCATTAGAATTATCTTCTAAATGAATACTAAATCAAAATATATCAAATCTAACTGCAATAAAAAATTATATAAAATTAAAAGATAGTTTTATAATTGAACCTGATTGAATTACTACCTATAAAGATTTATTTAAATATTTATGGCAAAATCAAATTCTTTTTGAACAAATTTATTATGAAAAAGTTGTGTTAAAAGATAGTGTAAATGCTATAAATCACAATGTTATTTCTACACTTTTAAGTAATTGATATAAATTTCCTATAAATTCTAATGCTTTATTTTATGTAGGAAATAAATTTGATATTTATAATAAATATAATTGTAATACTTTTTTTGATGATTTTAAAAAAAATTTGAAACATATAATTTGCTCAGTTTGATGAAAAGAGCTTTCAAAAGCTAATGATAGATTTAAATGTAATTACAATAGATTATTATATGTTTTAGAATTGTGACCTAAACCTAAAAACCAATGTTGATCTGTAGCAATAGCAAAATGGATACCATTATCTAAAAGGGTAAAATCTAAAGTTTCTGTAGAATGAATTTGAACTTTATCTTATAATAATGAGTGAATCCAGAATTGATGGACTGAAGATACTCAAGCTTTAAATCAAATGTCAAAGGACTTAAAAAAATATTCTTGATTGATAAACTGAATAAAAGAATTGTGATCTGAGTTAAATCCTTCTAATTGGAAAGCATATAAAACTTTTACATGAAATGTTTCACCAGCAGATTATGCAATAGCAAAGCAAACTGATTTTATAAATTATAACTTAAATGCTGTTATAAGTGATTATAATGAAGTAAAAAATATAACTAATTGATTAGAACCTTGAAATGCTACACATTGAATTACTACATTATTTCCACAAATAAGCCAGCAAATAGATGAAATAAGACAAAAGATTTGAAAATCAGTAAGTGAGAAAGACACAATTTATAAAAATTTAGAAAAAACTTGTCAAAATCAATCTCCACAAAAATGAAATTGTTCTTATTCAAAATAATTTATTTTGCAAAATAGTAATTTTTTCCTAACTCTTCGTAAGTGCTGATCAGTCAGTCTTGTAGCATATTTTCTAAAAAATTGTTTTCATTGTTTTTTAATTTTACCAAATCTATAAGTTTTCAGTCTATAAATTTAGCATAAATCATAAAATATATGTTATTTTGTCCTTTTATTTTTACAAAATATCCTGTAATTTTCTCATCAAGTTCTATAGTTTGTTTCTCAGTTAATCTTTCCAATTTTAAATAAGTATTTTTCAAAATATTCGCATATTCAAAGTTTTGTTTTTCTATAGCTTGTTCTATTTTTTCTTTGATAAGTTTTTTAACCGGATTAGTTTTTCAGTTAAAAAAATCTATGATAATTTTTACTATTTTTTTATATTCTCATTTTCAATTATCAATTATCAATTTTCAATTATTTAAGCATCGTCCAGCACATAATCATAATGTAAAATCTGAACATAGTTGTCATTTGTTAAATTTGGTAGTTGAGCATGTTCTAAATTTAAGTATTTGTCTTAAAATTTGTAAAATATTTTTTGTATCTTTTTTCCAAGGTTTAGGTCAGATGTAAGTTCAAGGTTTATCTTTGTATCTTGTAAATTCTATCTTTGGAAAGTCTTCTTGAGTAATTCTAATATAAGTATAGCTGTTGTCTCATTTTAGAAGGCAGTTGTAAGCAGGAGAGTATTTTTTGATTAAATTATTTTCTAGAATTAAAGCTTCTTCCTCCGTTCTTGTGAGTAAATATTCAATGTCTGTAGCTTTGCTTACCATATCTTCTTTCCATACTCAAATTCAAGTCCTAAAGTATTGATGAATTCTTTTATTTAAGTCCTTAGCTTTTCCTACATACAAAACTTTGTTTCATTTTTTCCATAAATAAATTCAAGGTTTATGAGGAAACTTAGCTATTTTTTCTTTTATCATATATTTTTTGTATATTTTGTAAATTTGTTTATATTGTTAAATATTTATTATAGAAAAGCTAGTTTAAATTTAAAAAATAATTATAAAAAGCTAGTTTATAAATTAAATATAAAAATGAATCAATATTCACTTACAGAAATGACAACTTTTTTGAAACTCATTATTTTCAACAACTTGAAAAAATAAAAAATAATAAAAATATTTTAAATTATAATAACCATAAAATAAGGCATACTTATGGAGTGCTTTTTACAGCTCAAAGAATTATGACTTATGAAAAGGAAGTATTTAATAGCCCTGAGATAATAAAAAAAGCTGAAATAGCTAGTTTATTACATGATATAGGAAGATTTTATCAAAATGATTGAGACAGGATTTTATCTTGAAAAGAGTTTGAACATGGAGATATTTGATATGAAACTTTAAAAAAAGAATGAATTACGGATTTAGCTATACTTTTTTGAGTAAAATATCATAATAAAAAAGATATAAATTGAATTTATAATGAAGAAGCTTTTAAAAATTCTACAAATCAGGAAGAAATTATTAATGTTTTAAATCTTGTAAGGGATGCAGATAAATTACAAAATTTAGAGTATATTTTATTTAATTTTAATGATAGAATATTTAATTTAGATAAAATAGATGATAAATATACTGAAATAGTAGTGGAACAAATTTTAAACAAAGAAATTGTAGATAGGCAACATAAAAAAACTTATATTGATAATATTTTAACATTTACTTGATGGATTTTTGATTTAAATTTTCAAACTTCAAAAAAATTTTTAGTTAATGACAAATTTGTGGATTTTATTATTTGAAAATTGGTAGAAGTAAATTTAGAAAAAGATTTAATTTCTAAAATAAAAACTACTTTAGAAGAATATTTGAAATAAAAAAACTAGGATTTGGATTTCCTAGCTATATTTTTTTTATGATTTCTTTTTTGTAATATTTATAGCTTTTTTTGCTATTTCATTAAATTTTTCTTCTCATACAGTATTTTTAAATGATTCTACCATAGCTCAAACATTTGCACCACCTTTTGAAGTAAATAAATCCATAAATGAATTCATACCTTCATCTCCATTTGCACCAGTAGAAATAACTTTAATATCAGCTTTTTCAAGTGCTTTTGCTTTTTCTAGATCAACTTTTGTATTGTATTTAAGATTAAGCTCTTGAGTTAAATATTCTAATGTAGTTTGAGAAAACATATTCAAAGCTTTTGCCATTTCCATTTTATTTTTAGCTTCAGCAGTACCAATATAATCAATACTTTTAGCTTTTGCTAATCATTCTTTTTCTACAGCACCTTGTTTAGCTTCAGCATCAAGTTCAACAGCTCTAGCTCTAGCTTCAGCATCAAGTTCTATAGTTCTAGCTTTAGCTTCAGCATTTTTAATATCTATTTCTTTAGATTTTTCAGCATCAATAATTTCTTTAACTTTTTGTATTTCAGCTTCTCTTTCTTCTTCAAGTAATTTAATATCTAGTTCTTTTTGTTTAGTTTCTTTTTGTTTTTCAAAAATTTGTTTTTTAGATTCTTCTTCTTGTAATCTAATTAATTTTTCTTTTTCAACTTCTTGAGTTCTTGTAAGTTTATCAGCTTCAATTTGTGCTAATTTTGCTTCTTTTTCATTCTCAATTCTTTTTACTTCAGCTTCTTTCTTTGCTTGTGCTTCAACTATTTCTATATCTCTATTTCTTCTTGCTACTTCATTTTTTGAATCTGATTCAATAGCTTTTCTCTTTTTTTCAAGTAAGTTTCTAATTACTTCAAATCATTCAGCATCAATAATATCCATAAATTCTATATTTTTTAGATCAACTCACCATTCTTTTACAGCTTGAGTAATTTCTTCATAAAATTTAGTTGCTAAATCACCTCTTGCTTCCATAATCTCTTGTATATCGTATTGAGATAATGTTTTTCTAATAGATCATTTTACAATCTCTTTTAATTGAAGTTTTAATTCTTCAAAATCAGCAACTCTTTTGGCAGCTAATTCTGGGTCTTTAATTATAAAGAAAGCTGTAACATCTACATCAAATGGTATTTTACCATTATCATATGCTTGGTATTTTTCTAATTTTATATCAAATACATATAATGGTAATTTAGTTACAGAAACACCAAATCAAGGCATCCATTGAGGGAAATTGTAATAGACATTTCATTCTTCAAAATCTTTACCTTTTATAATAGTTCTTTTACCTTTTTGTAAAATATGAACTTCATTTGTAGAAACTACTTTTCTTAAATTTACAGCTATAATTATAAAAACTATAAATATAACTATACCTACTGGTCATAGAATTAATCAACTCATTTTTTATTTTAAATTATAAATAAAATTATATCTTTATTATATGTTTTTTATTCTATTATGTCAAATTGTTTAGTATTTTTATAATTTTTGTTATAAATTGGTTATAAATAACTATAATTTTTTCTAAATTTTCTTTATCTAGTTTTAGTCTTTCTTCAAGTAGTTTTTTATGTCATTTATATTCAGGTAAATTAACTTTTGTATTTTTTAAGTGTTTTTTTACAGTATTAGTTTCTTTATAATTTTTTACTAAAGTGTAATGTAGATAAAGTATTATGTTATAATATTGTCTGAATTTTTTATAATTTGGATTATTGTTATCTATCAATTTTTTTTCAGAATAATCGTTTATAAAATTTTTAAAAATCTTTTCTGCATCATTTAGGATATTATTTATATTATCTGTTTGTAGGAAATTATCTAAATAATTATTTTCAATATCTGTATTTATTAGAAAATTTTCACTTCAATGAGATAAAAAAATACCTAAAATATCTTTTATTTGTTTTTCATTTAAATTTCCTTTTAGTTCGAAAATTATTTTTGGAATAATAAAATCATTATTTTTTGAAATAAATAAACTACTTTCTACATTTGTTAATTTTATAAAATTATTGAACGATTTTCAAAAATGATAAATAAAAAAATTATGTAAATCGTATTTTATAGATTTTAAAAGAGTAGTTTCTTTATATTTTTTAATTAGTGGAAATGAAAAGTAGTATATTTCTAAATACATTTAGTTAATTTTGAATTATAAATTATAAGATCTTAAAAAATGATTAGAATAATAAAAAAGTTTAGTTCCGTAATTTTTATTCAAATCCTTTAATTTTTATTTTTCCTTCTGATAATTTTTCATAAGCTTTTATTACAAGTTTTACTTTTTTTTCTAGTATTTTATCTTTTTTGATTCTTTTTATTAAATTATTGTAATTTGTAATAAGTTCTTCTGCAACAGTTGCTTGGTCTTCTGATATGTTTTCTTTTCCGTAGTTTCTAGCAAATCAAGGAACTTTCTTATCTATATCTTTATAAAGATATTTTAATTTTTGATTTTTTCTAATTTCCTCCCATTTTTTAGAATTATTGTAATATTGCATAGCTTGATGAAAAAGTTCATGATGAAAACTTTTTTCAATTCATCTTAAAGCAAGGTAAATATTATCATCAGATTGAGTTTCAAATCATCACAAAACAGTAATTCAATAATCATTTTTTCTATAAAAATAACTACTTACTACTATATTTGCTAAGTTTATATTTTTTATAAAAGTAAGTGGATAAATTTCTAAACATTTTTTAACTTTTCTAAAAGCTATGATTTGTTGTGTTTTCAAAAGTTTATGTCCATAAATTCAAGCATTTGGAAACTGAATATCTTTATCAACCAAAATAATTTTTATTCAATATTTTTTTTCTAAGAATTCTTTTTCTGATATTTCTCATTTGTAGTATTTTTCAAAAAATGATAGTTTGTTTATAATATTTTCTACTTCATCAGTATCTATTTTCTTTCATAGTAAATCATTTTCTACAATTGCATCTAGTAATTCAATAGGGTTATAAACTATTCTTTCATCAAATTCGGTATTTTTGTTTAAGTAAATTTCTATAATTTCTTTTAAACTTTTGTCAGAAATATTTAATTTATTCAAAAAATCTTCTAATAACTTTTTATCTTTCTTATATGTAAAGTTATACTTGTCTAAAATTTTGTGCATTATTTCAAAATAAATTATATTCATTTTAGTTTTAAAAGTTATTAAGTCAAAAGTTTTATTCCATAAATCTTGCCCGTCATTTAAGATAATAGTTAATTATCATTTCATTGTCTAAATCATTTATTTTTAAAGTTTTCATATTTACAAGGTAGTCTTTATCAAATTTTGTAGAAATGTATTCTCAAGTAAGT
>JALUXR010000056.1 GCA_027013285.1 Candidatus Altimarinota bacterium
TATAGGGAGATATGAATATGAAAAAAACAAAAAAACAAAAATAGCTATAAGTACAATGTATAGATATGCTAGAAAGTATGATAAAGAATTAGAAAAGATGCTATTGTATAAAAGTTGGTGATATAGATGTCATCCATATAGTAGTTGGGAGAAATGAAGTGTAGAAGTGCATAATAGATATATAAGAAGATATATACCAAAATGAGTAGATATAAATAATTATACAGATGAATATATAGAGAACATAACAAAGAAAATTAATAGATTACCAAGAAAGATACATTGATACAGAACACCTGAAGAAATATTTTATGAAAAAACTATTAAATATTTCTAAAATTTTTGGGGCTTTTTGGTTGAAAATTTATATTAACATAAAATATATTGAATAAGTTAGATAAATCTTTATCTTAAAATTAATTTTTATCTTACCTAATATTAAAAATAAGAATGAACATAAATTATGATAAAATCTCATTTTTAGATGTTGATGACACTATTGAATACAAAAAAGAATTAGACAATTGAAATAAAATATTTTTTACTATAAATTTATATACCCAAAAATTTAAAGAATATCAAAAAAAACTTTTTATAGAATTTTATACAAAAGTTTTAGATATTGAAGAAACTACATCTAACTTTTTAGATTTTAAGAAAAAATTAGAAAATACTATAAAAGAATTTAATTTACAATTAAGAGTATTTCAAGAAAAAATTTCATTAGATGAAAAAATTGAAATAAGATGAAATTTACAGATTTTTTATAAAGAAAATTATCTTTCAGTATTAATTTGAGAAAGTTCAAATATTATTTTTAGAAACAATAAACTTGAAGTTGTAATTCCAAATGAAGTAGAAGAAGAAGACAAAATAGATATATTTTCTGAAATTATAGAATGAGAATTAGAAACAAATGATATAATCATAAGTATGTGATGTAATATTTATAATTATATGAATAACAGTGAAATAAAAGAAATTATTTTAAATAATGATATAGAAAACAATCTAATTAAAATCTTATCTGTAAGAATAGAAGAGAAAGAAATGTGATATATAATCACAGAAAATATTAAATTTGAAAGAATAATTATTGATACAAAGAAAGAAAACTATATCAAAAAAGCTAAAGAAAATATTACAAAATATAAATATCCTATATGAATTATATTATGATTTTCTGTTATATTATTTTTGATAATATCTATTTTTTCATATTTATGACAAAATAAAGTTGTTAATCTTTGATGAGAAAATATTACAAATAATATTGATTGACTAAAAAGACAAATAGATTCTTTTAGTAAATTAGACAACACAAATTCAAAAACTGCTAAAGAACAATATACAAGTATAATGAATGAATTAAATACATATCAAAAAAATAACATCCAAGTATTGGAAATTAAAGAACTAAGAAAAAAAATGGAACAAAATTATTATAGATGATTTCATATAAATATTGTATGAAAAAATGACGGAATATTAAATACAATATATACTATCAATAAAAAAGAAATTCAAGAATTATCTTGATTAAAACAATTAATTAAGACAAGGAATACATTTAATATTGTGTGAAATAAATGAGCTATACTGTGAATTATAGATAATAAAACTAGATGAATATTACAAAAAATTAATATACCATCAGAAATAAAAACTTGTTCTAAGAATTTATCTAATAATTGAGTATATTGTTATACAACAAATTGAAATATGTATAACATATCAAAATATTGATTACAATCTGTATCTAATGCTAAAAAAGAATGGAATAATAATATTTTGTCTTTATGAACTTATTGAAATGATAAATTGTATACTCTTAATTCTAATAAAACAATACAAAGGTATGTAATACACTGATTAAATCATTTCTGAAATCCAACAACATATAATTTTTCTAAAAAAGCCAATAAATCTTTGGTAAACGGGATATATTCTGGTTCTGATTTTACAATTGATGGCACTTTTCTAATTTGGACTAAAAATTGATTAATTCAAGCATGGAGACAATCTCCATTTAGCACTGATATTACAGTAAGAGAAGTTCCTTGATGGAAAAAGTGAATTATAAATAAAAATGATTTTACAGGAAATGTAAAAGTAATTTCAAATATGACTTCTAAATATTTATATTTATATGATTATGATACACAATCATTGGTAGTATATTTGACTAGTCCTTATAAAACTAATAGTGCTTATACTTCATCTTATAGTTTGATATATAAATTTAAGGTTAAATTTGATATTACAAATGAAAAAGTCAAAGATGTTATTGTAGAAGAAAATCCATCAACTCAAAAAAGATATGCATATATTTTGACAAATAAAAGTATATATCAATTAGATTTAACACAATTTTGAGAATAAGATGGGATTTGTAAATTATAAATTTAAGAATATTTTACATAAATTTACAGTTTAAAATTTATAAATAATAATTAATTTCTATGTTTGTGTTAATATGGAGTATTATAATATCTTCTATAATTTTTATAATATGATTATTATTATTTAAAAAATTAAATATATTAGATGCTCCTTGGAAATATAAAGATTTAAAAAGAAAAAAACCTGTTCCTAAATTAATGGGTATTTTTTTGATTATTTCAGTAATTGTATCAATTTTGTTATTAATTCCTAATTATTTGCATAATAGGTCAGTTCAATATTTATTATTTTGAGCAATATTTTTGTGAATAATTACAATTATAGACGATATAAAATGAATTTCTGCAAAGTATAGGTTTTTAATCCAAATATTAGTAAGTATCATATGAATATTATGATGAGCTATTATAACTAATTTTTGATTTTTATGACATATCTATCAAATACCATACTGGTTATGATTTATAATATCATTAATTTGGTTTATACTTATAATAAATTCTTTTAATTGGTTTGATGGAATCAACTGAATGTGATCCTGAGTAGCTACAATATGATTTGTATCTATGGTTTTACTTATCAAATTTGTCATTTTACATTATTATCAAGTAACTCCAGAAGAATATAAACATTTGGTTGTCCTATTAAACTTATGTATAATAATGAGTTGAGTTAGCTTTATATCTACTATTATAGAATTTAAACCATTTTGATTACTTAGAGATGTTTGAGTTATGTTCTTATGATATGTATTAGCTTATTTATCATTACTTTCTGGATGAAAAGTTGGAATACTTATTGTTGTCCTATCATTAGTATTATTTGATTCTTTTTGGGTAATTATAAATCGTATAAGAAATAAAAAAAATCCTATGCAATGAGATTATACACATTTTCACCATAGACTTATGAAACATTGATGGACAAGAGAAGAAATAAGAATGTTTGTCTGGATTTGGTCGTTATTTTTTATGGTAATTATGATTTTACAATGAATAAACACAAATAATAAAATAATTATACTTATTATGGTATTTTGATTATTTTTTTGAATTCATATTTACTTATATTGGATAAAAAAACTTCCTCAATGAATGTGAAAAAGAAATAAAGATTTATAAAAAGTTAAAAATCATAGAATAAATTTAAAACTACAATCAAAAAAAAACTTTAAAAAAATCTACCATTCAAGATGATAGTTTAATATTTTATATATTTTTATAATTACAATATTCGGGAAGTAGGATTTGAACCTACGACCTCCTGATTCAGAGTCAGGCACTCTACCAACTAAGCTATTCCCGATTAAGATACATATTTTTATATGTATATGTATCAAATTATTTCTCGATTTATAGGAATCCATCTAAAAGTAACTATATATTTTCATAGTGCATTCATTTCTTCAACCAATAATCTTTTATGCTTTCGATCTATCTTTTTTACTATTGCTACATGTCAAGCATAATAATATCTAGCACCTCATATTTTTATAACAACAATAGAACCTACTTTAGGAATTTTTCAAACTTTATATCACTTAGCCTTTGCATGCGCATACCAATATCTAGCATTACCATTCCATAATTTTTTCTGTTTATGTTTATTTATATATGGAAATTTCTTCATAGCCACAAACCGAGTGCATTGTCACCTATAAAATCAATTGTATACATTTGGTCTATACCGATATTCTTTAATTATATTTTTTCCTCTATAGGATGGATAAGTATTTTTATATCTATAAGGTTTAGATATGTAAGTCTTTTTTGGAAATAATTTTTTGTATTTTGCATCTGAAATAGGTATAAAAATTTCATCTCATTTATTAAACCATTCATCTGATCTAGTAATACTATTTGCCTCCAAAATATCATCTTCAGAAATTTTATATTTACTTGCTAATTGTTTTAAAGTTTCTCCTTTTGATATATAAATAAATCAAGCTTGATCTGTAATAGTTAATTTCTGACCTGGTTTAATAGTATTATTTTTTAATTTATTAATCTTTTTAATATGAGATACTGTAACTCAAAAGTTTAATGCTATATTAGATAAAGTATCTCATGGTTGAACTATATAATAAATTAATCAATTTGGATTATTTGGAATATAGATATCATTTGGATTTATAGTAGTAGTATCTGGAATTTCTTCTTTCAATACATTCACATTATTCTCATAAGCTTTTACAACAGTAGGTTGTGAATATTCTTTAAACTTATAAGAGTAAAACATTGAATAAAAAAATCCTGTTATAATAACAAGATTAAGTAATATAGAAACAAAAGATATTTTAGTTTTATATTTAAATTGCATACAATAATGTTTTGTATAAAATTCGGAGAGGGAGGGATTCGAACCCTCGGTCCAGTTGCCCGGACGACTGCTTTCAAGGCAGTTAGTTTCAACCACTCACCCACCTCTCCATAAAGTAAATCACATATTAAGTAATTTACCTTATTTTTCAAGTCTTTTTTTATAAATTTTTCATACTTAATTGAGTTTTTCCTTTTTCTTTATCTATTCAAACAATTTGGACTTTTATTTTCTGTCATATTTCAAGATAATCAGTAGGATCTTTTACATATTCATTTGCAATTTGACTAAGATGTAAAAGTCCATCATTTTTTAATCCTATATCTATAAAAGCTCAAAATTGAACAATATTTCTTACAATTCATTCTAAAATATCTCATTCTTTCAAATCATCTATACTTACTTTTTTTGTAGCTTTTTTATGAGAAGAATTTTCTCTAATTTCCTTTCCAGCCTCCTTCAGTGCCTTCAAGATAAACTTTATAGTTTCCATATTTGCAGCTTCATAAAGTTTTTTAATTTCTTTTTCATTTTTCATAAAAATATCTTTTGTAATTTGTTCTATAGTATTTGCAGTTCTACCACCAAAAGTTATAGTTTTGTTTCATTCCAAATCAGGATTTAAACTCAAAACAAACCTAGCTAAATCATATTGTTCTGGATGAATATCAGTATTATCTAATTTTTCTGATGAATCTGGAACCCTCAAAAATCAAATAGCTTGTTCATAAACTTTTTCTGATAATACCTTTTCTAAATCTTGTCTAGAATTATAAGGTCTATTTTTATAAATTTTCTTAGCAGTCCTTGTATCTATTCAAGAAACATTTTTTAATAAATGAATAGAAGCAGTATTTACATTTATTCAAACTTTATTTACAACATCTTCTACCACATACCCAAGTTTTTCTTCCAAAGTTTTCTCAGGCATATCATGTTGATACATACCTACACCTATACTTCCCACTGGCACTTTTACCAACTCTGATAATGGATCTATATATCTTCTTCAAATACTCACAGTTCATCTATCAGTCAAATCCAAATCTGGAAATTCTTCTTGAGCAACTTTACTTGCAGAATACACACTTGCACCAGATTCATTCACAATATAAATTTCCTTATCTGTAATATCTTGCAACAATTCTACAGTTTCATTACTTCAAGTTCCATTTCAAACAACAATTATATCAGCATCTTTTAAATATTTTAATAAAATCTTTTTAGCATCATCTGCTTTAAATAAATAAATTTTATCAAATTTTTCAGGATTTCATCACTTATCCAAAATTACCAATTTACATCAAGTTCTGTATCAAGGATCAATACCTAATATTTTTTTATCATAATTTGGTTTTGTCATTAAAAGTTCAAATAAATTTGATTGAAAAACTTCTATTCCATCATTTTCAGCCTTTTCCCTTAAGATTCCAAAAACTTCATTTTCTACAGATTTCGTAAGTTTTTTATAAGGTGAAACACTAGTATCAAGTTTAACATCTCCAAATATTGTTTGAAAATTGTATCACAATATTTTTTCTCATTCTTGATAAAATTTAATTTCTAATTCTTCATCTATTGGCTCTAATTTTTTAGATAAAATTCAAATATTGTCTCATCTATTTATTGCTAAGATTTGATAAGATTTAACTTTTTTGATAGGTGTAAAGAAATCTTCATAAATCTTAAATTTATAAATCTCATTTTTGATATTATCAGCTAATTTTTCGATAGCTTTTTCTCATTTTATTTTAGAAACTACATTTGAATTATTCAAAAACTCTTCTCTCAAAAAATCTCTAAGTTTTGTATTTTCTACCATCTCAGCAGATAAAATCTCAGCTACTCAAGAAATTATTTCATCCTCTTCCAAATTATTTATTTTTTCAAACTCCTCTGCTTCTAATTTAGATTTTAAGTCATTTTTAGAAATTAATTTATTTTCTTTTTTATAAAGTTCAGCTACAGGTTTAAGTCATTTTTCTTCTGCAAGCATAGCCTTTGTTTTCTTCTTACTTTTGTATGGTTTATAAATTTCTTCTACTTCTTTTAAAGTTTTTGCTTGCAAAATATTGTTTTTCAACTCTTCTGTAAGTTTTCATTTTTCTTCTATTCAATTCAAAGCTGTATTTTTTGCTTTAAATAAATTTTCCTCTTTTTGTTTTGTTTCCAAAATTTCTCTTATTTGTGTTTCATCAAGATTTCAAGTTCTTTCTTTCCTATATCTTGCAATAAACGGAACAGTTGCTCATTCTTCAATTAAATTTAAAACAGCTTCTACTTGCTTTTGTTGAATTTTCAAAGCATCAGCTATAACTTGGATATAGTTCGGTTCTTCTATCATATTATTTTTAATTTATAAATTTAAATGAAACTTAGAATAAGTAAAATAATCTTATTTTCAAGATAGAAGAAAATATATATTGACTTTTAAAAATTATCTATTGATTTTAAAATAAAAAAGATTATATAAAAAAAGTTTTATAAATTTAATCTAAAAAAATTATGAAAAAAAGTCCTAAATTATGAAATTCATTACCAGAAAAGAATAATTCAAAAGAGTTTTACAAAAAAACACAAGCTTCTCTTGCAGCTATTCTTACCACTATTTCACTTGCACAACAACCAGCAAATGCAAATAATAATAAATTGGTTAATAGTTTAGAAAATAACAGTAGCAAAGTTTTTAAATCTGATCTTAAAAATGCTAGTTCTGATACTTATCCTGCTTTTTTAAATATTTATTGAGTATGACAAAAAGTATGATGAAATAGTTTCAATTGAGTTTGAATAAAAGTTCATAACAAACATTTCGAATGAGTAGCAGAGAAATGACCTGATTATACAAAAGTTTGAGCTATTGGTAAAATAAATTTTTGAGATACTTGAGCTTATACAAAAATATGAGCATCTTATTTAAAATTTGATAATTATAAAGTAGGACAGTATAGTATCAATCCGAAACAAAAAACTTTTGGATGAGCTTTATGATATGGAAACAATCATTTTAATGTAGAATGAGGTTATATAGCTCACGAATTAACTTGAGCTAAATTAGCAAATACTACTGCATACACAAAATATCTAGAATTAGTAGGTAGAGCACAAAGTAAAATATGACAATTTGATCTAACTTGAACTATTAAAAATCAAAATGCCTATGATAAATCAAGAACATATTTTAATACTTCTTGAGCTTATTATCCAACAAAAGATATTCAATTAGAAACTACATATGATAATAGTAATCCATACATAAAAAATGATTATGAAGTAAAAGCTTGAATAAAATATACTTTTGGATGAAATAAAAAATGAAAATTCTCTCCATATCTATCTACAGAATATAGTGTAGCTGATAATGTAAAAGTTGAAGCTACATATGCAAATTCAATTGCAAATAGACCTCTTTCTTGGAAAGATGAGTTCGAAAATAACATAAATACAAATCAAATAGTTGCTCAAAAAGTAGCACCTAAAGAATTTGAAAAAAAAGTAAAAGAAAGTTTAAACAAACCACCAAAAATTTCTATACTTGCAAGTGCTACTAGTATCACTGAATGAGAGTCTGTAACTCTTACTGCTAATGCCTCTGATCCTGATGGCACAGTAAAAGAAATTGATTGGTATGACAAAAATGGAAACAAAATAGGTTCTGGAAAATCTATCACCATCACTCCTTCTTCTACTGGAACTTTTACTTACTATGCAAAAGCAATAGACAATAATTGAGCTGTAAGTAAATCTAAAAGTATTTCTATCAATGTAGAAGCTGTTCCTAATCAACCACCAAAAATTTCTATACTTGCAAGTGCTACTAGTATCACTGAATGAGAAGCTGTTACTCTTAATGCTAATGCCTCTGATCCTGATGGCACAGTAAAAGAAATTGATTGGTATGATCAAAATGGAAACAAAATAGGTTCTGGAAAATCTATCACCATCACTCCTTCTTCTACTGGAACTTTCACTTACTATGCAGAAGCAATAGACAATAAAGGAGCTGTAAGTAAATCTAAACCTATTTCTATCAATGTAGAAGCTGTTCCAACTCCAACATTATCTTTGGAGATATGAGACTGAGATTGAGACTGATACAAAGATGCAAATTCTGTAACAATAAATAATGATAAAATAATATTTACATATACTAGTGCATGAGGTAATGGTGATTGGGGAACTACCGAATTTGGGGTAAAACTTACAATATGAAATGGTTGATATATTAAAACAGATTGAAATACTTATCATAATTGAGATAATGCAGTTATGGTAGTATGAAAGAATGTCGAGTTTTACAAATCAGATTGAACCTTATATAAGACCTATACTGTTGGGGCTGCATGGTAAACTAATTAATGTTATAATGTGAATATATATATTCAATAATACTAATAAAATTTTTCTTAAAAATTGTCTTATTCAAAGTTTGATTATATTTTTCATATGCTTCATACAATTTGTATGGGGCAATTTTTTTTGCAAAAAGAGGAAAATACTTGTTTTTGAATAATAAAATATCTAACAATAAGTGAAAAGTCCTACCATTTCAATTATCAAATGGATGTATTATTAATAAAGAATCTATAAAAAAATCTATTATACTATCTATATTATTATTTTCATTAACATTTTTAACTAATTCCTCCATATTTTGCATTATATACTTAGGTTTGGTTAATTTTCTTCTTCTTGGTATATTTCATCATTTATTTCATGTGAAAACCATTCAATTCTTCCTAAATGTTCATATTTCATCAAGATATATTTTTTCCAATTTCAATGGTTTTATTATTTTGTAATGAAGCTTCAATATTGCATCAATAGTAAATTCTTTTTTTAAAAAAACATTTTCATACAAAAAAGTAGTTATTTCATCTATATAATTTAAAAAAGAATCATTGTCTATTACTTTTTCTCCATTTTTTAAAATAGTAAAATTATAATTATATTTTTTTAATGTTTCATAACTAAGTTTCCTGATTAACAATTTAGCTTGTTCATTGTATAATTTTTTTATATCTAGTTTTTCTTGTAAAATTGAATTCAAATGATTTAATCTATCATACATAAAATTAACTTGTAAATAACATAAAATTATTCTATAATATATGTGATTTAATTATTTAATCAAACAAAAATGAAAAAAATAATACTAATATTTTTATTTCTAACATGATTTCTATCTTTTGTATATGCAACAAAAACTATAACTATTGATAAAAAACTAGAAGATGCTAGTATAATAGGAGGTGTTCCTACTATAATGTTAGATGAATGACCAAATACAATTAAATGAAGTAGTAGTTATTCTACCTGATGAATAAGA
>JALUXR010000057.1 GCA_027013285.1 Candidatus Altimarinota bacterium
ATTCATACAAAAATAAACTAACTTCTTTTAATGGTATTTGTTTTGTTAAATTTTTAAAACTTTCTTCTCCAAGTTCTTTTTTTCAAAATTGTAAAAGAAAAACATATCATTTTTTTTCTTCAGGATCAGTTATTTTTTTCCAGTCATTGTTGTATTGTGGAAATAGTCTTGTAGCTCCTTCATTTATGGTTTGAATTTCAAGTTGCGATAATCAAACTTGTGTTTCTAAAGTATTTAATTCATCAAGTTTTCAATTTTTGTTTGTATCTAAAACTTCTTTCGGATTAAATTGATTTTCTACATTCTTAGCCATTTTTTTGTATTTATTTTATAAAATATATATCATCTATATTAATTATTTTTAAAATTCTGTCAAAAAAAGTTCCTACCATTTGGTAAGAACTTCAAGATTTTTATCAATTTCATTTTTATCTAAACTTTTTTGTGTAATATTTTTTTCTTCTCATTTATTCATTTTTGCAAAATGTAGTTTTATTTCCCGTTCTGGTGGTTTGATTGTATTTCTTTGAAAAGATTTTGGACTTCATAATACATATGTTCTTACTAGTTTTGCTCAAAATGGTATAATAGATAATTCAGATTTTCTAAAAAATGCAATAAATAACATTAAAATAAGACCTGGGCTTGCTATGATAAATGCAGGTATTTTTCACATTCAATGTTTCATAAGCCCATTCATTATTGCCATCGTGATAGCTACTCATATTGCAACTAAAAAAAGTTGCCACATTTTTAATCTAAATGGTCATACATCTATTCACATATCAAAAAGTCATGCTTCTACATGTTTTGGGACTATTATTTTCATATTTTATTTTTATTTTATTGTAAATCTTGTTAATTATAGTTAAAATTGAAAATAATGCAAAAATTATCAAATTAATATTCAAAAGTATTTTAATCCGTAAATTAAAGCAAAAGTTAAAATAGCAGATATGAGAATTCATCACACTACTTCTCAAAATGTGTGTCAAAGTCTTTCCTTTAATTTTTCTTTTACACTTACATTACAATATTCCATTTGAAATATATCTGATAGTTGGTTTCTCATTTTATTTATCACCTCAGCATGTTTTCCTGCCTGATATCTTACATTTGAGGCATCATACCAAAAAAGAATACTAAAAATCAAAGTTATAGCAAATAAACTTGAATTTATTCCATCTACATATCCTATACTTACCAATAAACTTGTAGATAAACCACTATGAACAGAGGGGAAACCTCCAGCAGTAAAAAGCTTGTCAAAATTTATAGTTTCTCATTTAAGTCAATCTATTATTAATTTTATAAATTGAATAATTCATCAGATAATTATAGGGATTAGGAATATTGGCAATTGCATTATTTTTTTATTTTTATTGTTAAATTAACTATATTGTAAAAAAAAATATAAAATAGTCAAAACTTATTTTCTATCAAAAAATCAATCAATATCATGTTTAGATATTTTTACAACTGATGGTCTTCCGTGCTGACATACAAAAAATCAGTCAATATATTTTTGTCCATCTTCAATGAGTTGTTTTATTTCTAAATTTGAAAGTTTATGATTGGCTTTGATAGCAGCTTTACATGATTTTGTAGCCAAAGTTTGTTCGAGTATTTTATCAATATTTATATCTTCTTCTTTTGAATGTATTAGATTGTTTATCAAGTTTGAAATATCTATGTTGTATTTACTCAAAACATCAGGAACAGAGTAGAGTATTACTTTTTTTTCTCCAAAATAACTTATATCAAATCATAATTCTTGTAGTTTTTCTAAAATCTTGTCATTTTTTTGGATAATTTCAAAAGTTAGAGGAAGTGAAAGTAAAGTCTGTTTATCTTTGTCATATTCTTTTTTCATCTTTTCAAAAATAATTCTTTCAGCAACTGCATGTTGATCCATAATATAAAAATCTTCCTGTTTTTGAAACAAAATATAACTGTCAAAAATTTGTCATATAATTGTAAATTCTCAGTTATCAATTTGATTTTCTGAAAATAAAAAATTTGTTTGATAATCTAAATCTAAATTTTCTTGTCTAATAGTTTCTCCAACTTTTTTCATATCTTCAATGTTTAGGTTTGATTTAGTTTGTTTATAATTTCAAAATTTTTGTTTAGAAAAATCTACATAATTTGTTTTATCTTCAATTCATTTTTCTTGTTCTATAGTGCCTTTTACAGTATTTAAAACTAAATTGTAAATACTACCAGGATCTAAAAACTTTACTTCTTCCTTTCTTGGATGAATATTTACATCTACCAAATCTGGTTTGATATTTAAAAATAATATTACAAAAGGATAAAGTCCAGGTTCAAGCCATCTTGAATATGCTTGCATAACGGCTTTTTGAATAATTCTGTCTTTTACGGGTCTGTTATTTATAAATATTTTAATTTTATTTGAATTAAATTTTAATATACTTTTACCAATAACTCCATAAATTTCATATATTTCGTCTTTATGATCCAAAGTGAGTAAATTTTCTTCCCAAGATTTCGGATAAATTTGTTGTAATCTTTCAAAAAGTGAGTTAGCTTTTGTAAAATGTTTGATAATTTTTCAATTATGTAAAAGTTTAAACTCAATATCAAAATTTTTGATAGCAAAATTTGTAATAAGCTCTTGAATATACTTAAATTCAGTCTGTTCAGATTTTAAAAATTTAGCTCTTACTGGAACATTGTAAAACAAATCTTCAACTATGATATTTGTTCCATGCTCAAAATTTAATGGAACTGGTTGAATATTTATATCTTTTCATAATTTATTTAATTCATATCAAATAGGTTCTTGCTTTGTTTTGCTTTGAATTCTAAACTTACTTACTTCTGCAATAGTGCTCAAAGCCTCTCATCTAAAACCAAAACTTCAAATATTGTAAATATCTTCTAGTTTAGAAATTTTACTTGTTGAATATTCAGTGATAGTCAAAGGTAAATCATCTTTTTCTATTCAAGTTCCATTATCAAAAATATTTATAAGTTTATTTCATCACTTTTGGGTATCTATGGTAATTTGTGTAGCTTGAGCATCTATACTGTTTTCTACTAATTCTTTTACAACAGAGTAGGGTCTTTCTACGACTTCTCAAGCAGATAAAATATTTGTAATATTTTTTGGTAGTTTATGTATTTTCATAGAAAAATATATTTTAAATAAATTGATTATATATTTTTTACTTAAAAATATGATTATTTCAATTTGGAAATATTTTTTAGGACTATAACTTTTTGATGATTATACAATAGATTTTTTTGTAATAAAAAAAGAAGCCTTTGATAGCTTCTTAATATTATTATTCATCATCAAGAGATTTGAATTTTCTTGATTCTTTCTTTGATAATTGCTTTTTTTATACTATTTGGAACAGCTTCATATTTTTCAAATACCATAGAGTAGTTTCATAACCAAACATCTTTGATAATGGTAAAAATATTTTTATATTTTCAAACTCCAATCTATAATATTTTTAATTTCAATTCATTTGTCTTCTTTTTTTCATTCATCCAAAGTTAAAATAATTTTTTTGTAGTTGTCTTTTTGTTTTAAAAGAGGGTTTATTTCTCTATTATATGTTTGCTTATTTTTTAAAGTATAACTTACTTGAAAATATGTAAAAGTATTGTTTTTTTGTGTAAAAAAGTCTATTTCATAGTTTGAATCTGTAATTACATAAATTTCGTATCATCTTCTTTTTAATTCTAAATATACATAATTTTCTAAAATTTTTTCTATATCATTGTTATTTGAATAAATATTTCTTATTCATAAATCATAAGTATAAAATTTTCTATTTGATTTCAATATTTCTTTTGTTTTTGGATTTACAGATGGTAATTTATTTATTAAAAAACTATTTTCTAAGTAAGTAATGTAATTATCTACTGTATCATAATCTAAATTTTTTATATCTTGTTTTAAATATTTTAAAATACTGTTTATGCTTAATAAAGAGCAAGTAGTAGAATATATAAATTTTAAAAGTGAAGAAATAAACATAGATTTTCTAATTTTGTATCTTGTAATAATATCTTTAAATAAAATACTATCAACAAGAGTTAAAAGATAGTTCTTTTTTGTATTTTCATCATCAATTTTAAGTATTTCAGGTAAAGCTCAAAAAGTAATATATTTTTGAAAATAATTTATTTTTTTTGTATCAAGTTTAGAATTTATTTTTAAATTATTAAAATTTAAGTAATCTTCAAAACTTAAAGGATATATTTGTAAAGAAATAAATCTTCAAGTTAGTAGAGTAGATAGTTCACTTGATAATAAATTTGAATTACTTCAAGTTAAAAAAATATGAGCTTTTTTTCAATATTTTTCATTTATTGTTCTAACAAATTTTTCCCAACCTAAAATATTTTGTATTTCATCTAAAAATATGTAAAAATCTCATTTTTTATAAATATTTTTTAAATAAAAATCAAAAATATCTCATAATAGGTTTAAAGAAGGATTAATTCCAAGTCTATAATCTTCTAAGTGTAAATAAAAAATATTTTCTTTATTGATTCATTGTTTTATTTTTTTATCTATAAATTGTTTTAAAATAAAACTTTTTCATACTCTTCTTAATCAAGTAATTACTTTTATTAGATTTGAATTGTCCAATATTTCAAGTTTTTCTAAATAATCATTTCTAATAAATCCGATATCTCAAAATCATTCACTAATATAATCAAAAAATATTTCATTTTTCATTTTATTTAGGGTTATAATCATAAATATTTTTATATTATTATTTTTTGATGATTATACAATAGATTTTTTTGTAATAAAAAAAGAAGCCTTTGATAGCTTCTTAATATTATTATTCATCATCAAGAGATTTGAATTTTCCTGATCTTTCTTTGATAATTGCTTCTTTCATACTATTTGGAACAGCTTCATATTTTTCAAATACCATAGAGTAGTTTCATCTACCTTGAGTATTTGATCTTAAATCTGTAGCATAACCAAACATTTCTGATAATGGTACAAATGTTTTTACAACAACATCTTTACCTCTATTTTCTTGTGTTTCGATTCTACCTCTTCTTGAAGAAATATCACCAATTACAGTACCAACATAATCTTCTGGAACAGTAATTTCAACTTTCATGATTGGTTCTAAGATATCAGCACCAGCTTTTTTGAAAGCATCTTGTATAGCTCTAAAAGTAGCAACTTTAAATGCAACTTCAGAAGAATCTACATCATGGTAAGAACCATCAAATACTTTAAACTTAACATTTATTACAGGGTAACCAGCAAGAACTCATTTTTCCATAGTTTCTTTTGCTCATTTTTCTATAGAAGGTATAAATTCTCTTGGAATAGTACCTCAAACTATAGCATTTTCAAATTCGAAATCTTCATCTGAATCTGAAGGACCAACTTCTGCAACAACATGTCAGTATTGACCTCTACCTCAAGATTGTCTAACAAATTTACCTTCTCATTCAGCAGTTCATTTGATAGTTTCTCTATAAGCAACTTGTGGAGCACCAGTATTTACTTCTACACCATATTCTCTTTTAAGTCTATCTACAATAATATCTAAATGTAATTCACCCATTCAAGCAATAATAGTTTGAAGAGTTTCTTGATCTGTATAATATCTAAATGAAGGATCTTCATCTGATAATTTACCAAGAGCAACTCACATTTTTTCTTGATCTTTCTTTGTTTTTGCTTCTACAGCTAAACTAATTACTGGATCTGGAAATTCCATAGATTCTAATAACACTGGTTTAGCTTGAGAACATAGAGTATTTCATGTTTTAGTATCTTTTAATCATAAGAAAGCACAAATATGTCATGCAGATGTTTCAGAAATTTCTTCTCTTTTATTTGCATGCATAAGTAATAATCTACCAACTCTTTCTTTTTTACCTGTACTAGCATTTAATATAGTATCTCAAGATTTAACTATACCAGAGTAAACTCTAACAAAAGTTAATGTACCTACAAACGGATCTGTAGCAACTTTAAATGCAAGAGCTGAGAATTCTTCATCTTCTGAAGGTTTTAAATCAATTTCTTCTCAAGTTTTTGGATCTGTTCCTACAATATCACCAGTATCTACAGGAGAAGGTAAATATAAATTAACAGCATCTAATACGAATTGTACTCAAGAATTTTTAAGAGCAGTACCTAACATTACAGGGAATAATTCCATAGTTAGTGTTCATTGTCTTATAGCCTTGTCCATTAATTCTATAGAAATTTCTTCACCTTCCATATATTTGTCAGCTAATTCATCATCAAACATACTTAAAGCATCAAGCATAATTTCTCTATATTCTTCAGCCATATCTTGTAAATCTTCTGGTATTTCATGTTCTATGATATCTTTACCATATTCATTTTCAAAAGTGTAAGCTTTCATTTTTCTTAAATCTATCATACCTGTGTAAGTATCAGCTTCACCCCAAGGTATTTGGATAGCAATAGCTTTTTCATCTAATCTATCTTGGATTGAATCTAAAGCCATTTTAAAATCAGCACCCATTTTATCCATTTTATTTAAGAAACACATTCTAGGAACTCAATATCTTGTAGCTTGTTTCCAAACTGTTTCAGATTGAGGTTCTACTCAAGCAGCACCATCAAATACAGCAACTCAACCATCTAAAACTCTTAGAGATCTTTCTACTTCAATAGTAAAATCTACATGTCAAGGTGTGTCAATAATATTAATTTGGTTATGTTGCCAAAAACAAGTTGTAGCAGCAGAAGTAATTGTAATACCTCTTTCTTTTTCTTGTTCCATCCAATCCATTGTACCTTCACCATCATGAGTTTCTCAAATTTTATGTTGTTTACCAGTATAATATAAAACTCTTTCAGTAAATGTTGTTTTACCAGCATCAATATGAGCAAATATACCAATATTTCTAATGTTCTCTAATGGTGTTTTTCAATTAGCCATTTATAATATATTAATTAATAAAATAATAAACTTTTAGTGTTCAACAGTTGAACTTTTGATAACTATCATATTATTCTCAACTTCTTGTGGAGAATTTTCTAATAATTGTTTTTTGTTTACTTCTGTGTTTGTTTTCCTATTGTAATCTAATTTACTTGTAGATACAGGAGTATACATTTTTTCAACTCATTCTGTATTTATAGATTGTAATTTTCAAACAAAATTTAATAATTCATCAAAATCATCTTTCATATCTTCAAGTTCGTTCTCAGATAATTGAATTTCAGATAGCTTCGATAAATGTTTAATTTCTTCTTTTGTCATAATTTTCTATTAAATATAAAAAAATGAGTAAGTGGATGTTATAATAACTTTTAGTAGTTTATTTTCAATACATATTTTTATAAAAAAAATCCCCTGAATACAGGAGATTAAATCATTATTTTTATTTTTGTTTTTGATCTAGAATTCCTAGATGATAGGGAGCCTACTAGAATGATTTATATAAAATAACTCTATTTTGATTAAGCTAGTTTATATAAAATCATTCCGTAAACCCCCAACTTAATGATAGCTAACATTTGGTTATGTTAATCCATCTAATTTAGTTGGAAGCCCAAGTATGTGGGTGTTATCCCAAACATCTTAGTACTTAACTGTTATTTATAATAACAAAAAATTAATAAAAAGCAAATAAATATTTTACATTCTTATTTATTATGTTTTAATATATTTACATATATCGTAAATACGTTAAATATTACTTAATTTGATAATAAAAGGTTATCAAGTATAGATAAATTTATAATCATATACTTGTTTATCATAGTAATTTTTTTGTGCATCTTTTATAATTTTGTATTTATTTTCTTTAGATAATTCTATGAATTCTCATAAATTATATTTACTTTTTAAACTATATCACATTTTTATTAACAATAATATTCTACTATTTGTATTTGCAAATTCTTCAATTGGAAGAAAAAATTCTCAATTTTCTTCTGCAACTTTAAAATATAATTTATATAATATATTTCAAAAATTTTGTCATTGAAATTCAGGATTAACTTCTATTCATAAGTGTGAATCAATATACTCTTCATTTCATAAGTTATATAAATCTGTCCATATTTCTCATATTAATTTGTGAGTTTTAGAAAAAATTGCAATATATCATTTATTTCAAGATTCTGATTCTTCTTTTTTTTCTCAAATATATATATTTATTCACTTTTCATTTTTTAAAATCTTAGCAATTTCATCTAAAGAATAACTATAAAATAATTTATCTAAATCATTAATTTCATCTTTTTCATCATAAGATTCAAAATTATCTTCAGATAATATTTGTAATAATTCATCAGCTTTTTTTGTTTCTAATCATTCTAATGATTTTAAAAAATCTTCAGGAATATTTTTAAATTTATCTTTAATTTCTTTGTTTAATTTAAATTTCATATTAAATATTATTATTTAAAAGTTTTAGCTAGAGCAGTAGCCGTTTTGATTTGTAAATCGATAATTCATTTTAAACTTTTTTTATTTTCTTGTATTTCATTATAAAAGAAAGCATTTTTTAATATTATTTTTCTTTCTCTTTTAAAATCTTTAAATATATTTTGTATTTCTTGACTATATTTTGATAAACTATTTTTCTTTTTATTTTTAGTTTCATTATCTAATTGTAAAGAAAAACTGTTAGATAATCTTTTTAAATAGTCTCTTTTCTCAATATTTTTTTTAATTTTATAATTATGTGTTTTTTTTATTTCTTGTAAAATTTTTTCCCAAGCTAAATCAGTTATAACTCCTTTTACTTTTGATTCTAATAATTCATAAATAATATATTCAAGAATATTATTATCTATATCAGAAAAACTTATACTTATATTTTCTTTCTTAAGTAAAACTATTATATCGTTTTTTATTTGGTTAAATATATTTTCTACTTTAGTTGTTATATATTTATTTGTGCTTTTAATAAAATTTCTTCATTGATTTCTTTTTTCATTTTCTATAAAGATGATTCTTAATATTTTTATATCTTGTGAAAGTTTGTATATTTCATGATTTAAATCATCAACTGATAATATAAGATCTTTAAATAAAATTTGTTTGTTGTTATTTTGTTTATAATTTCATATTATGTCTTTTATTAATTTGTCATATGGAAATCTTAGAGATAATTCTCATAGTGGTAAATTATTTTTTATAAATCATGTATTTACAAAAGGATGTTCTTGTAATGTATCTTTATTATTATGAGATTTAGATAAAATTCATCTATCATTAAATTTTGAAATAAAATCTCAATTTTTATATAAATTATTTAGAGATTTTGCTATATTTTCTAAGTCTTTTTTATTTTCAAATATACAAGCAAATCATAATTGGTCTCATAAAATTCATTCTTTATCGAATTGTTCACGATATTTTCAAGATTTTAGTAATTTTTTTATAGCAGAATCAAATATTTTAATTCTTCATTTTTCTAAGTTTGCTATTATATTATCAAATACTTTACTATCTAAATTTAATCATATTAGAAAGATTAATTGTCTTAATGTATTTTCTTCTAAAGAATTATTTAATTTAAGTTTTAGAGCTATTTCGTTTACTTTTTGTTGTAAATTTTTGTCTAATGTTGTTGTTTGTCAGATTTGTTTTGAAAATTTATCTCAAATATTTCATAGCCAATTATAATAAGAAGTTATATAATTAAATGATAATAAATATAATTCTTTTAATATATTTTCTCATGGCTTAGAGCAATTATTATAAAAATCTTCTTCTAAAACGGGAATATTGTTTCATAATTTTTTTGACCAACTATTTACAGAAATATTTTTAGGAACAAATCATTTTATTATATCATCAAATAGAATTTGTGTAGTTTCTAATGATTTTTTTTGTATATTTTCAAGATTTTCTAAAAGTATTCTCTCATTTTTTTTAAGTTTAGATGTATCTTGTGTTTGTTTAAAATTATTTATAGAATGTTTAATTAAATCTATATTATCGTGAAATGAATTTAAAAAATTGTTTCAAAAGATTTCTTTAAGAATTATAGAATTTTCAATGTAATTATTTATCTTTGATGGTTTAATTTCTGTATTAATATTATTTAAGTTACTTAAATCTATTTTCTCTGATTTATTGAATGATGTATCAGTATTTTTTCTAAATCACTTCATTTTCAATATTTTTATAGTTTAAATTTCTTCATCTTCATCTTCATTTTCATCAGCAAAACCAAGTCTTGCAATAATTTCTTCATTTACAAATTTAACATCTCTTCAATATTTTTTAGCAGAGTATTCTTTTAATATTTCTCATACTTTTTCATTTTCATAATCTTGTGTCCAAATTGTAGAAATATTAAATACTCTTGAAGTAGCATTATCAATATTAAGTTTTAAATAAGCTTTATAGTTAGCAATTCATACAATATCTTGTGCAGATAAAACTGGAGCATATTCTTTTTCCATAAATTCTGCATCAGGAGCACCTATTTTAAATGATTGTAAAGTTCCAGTATTACCAAATACAGCATCTTTTACAGAGCTTTTACTTCATTCTTTTTTATCTCATTCTAATTGTGCAATATATTGATGTGCCATGATAAGTGCAAGTCTATATTTTCTGGCTTCTGATAAGATATCAGCAAATGTTCCAGAAACAAAATTTTGAAATTCATCTACATAAAGATAAAAATCTTTTCTTTCTTTTTCAGGAATATCAGCTCTAGACATAGCAGCATTATAAATTTGAGATACGATAATCATTCAAAGTAATTGAGCATTCATTTCTCAAATTCTACCTTTTGATAGATTTATTAGTATAATTTTTCTACTATCCATAGCTTGTCTAAAATTGAAAGCTGATTTTGTTTGTCAGATAATATTTCTAATAAGTCAGTTTGTATTAAAAGATACAAATTTTGAAGTAAAGTATGGGATAATTTCTTGTTTTTCTCTATCTCCCATAGCATTATAAGTTTTTTCCCAGAAGTTTCTAACCGTTGGATTTTTAACTTTTGCTGTTTTATATTCTCTATATCATTCATCTGTAAAAAGTCTTGGAACATCAAGTAGAGTAGCTCATTCTTCCATGTCTGCAAGTAAAGTTAATGAACCATATTTAAAATATTCCTGAATTCTTGGTCCAAATATTTCAGCACCAAACATCTTTATGAATATTTCAGTAGCATCATTTACAACTCTATCTGCTTGTTCTTCTTTATCAATTTCATAAAGATTAAGTCCCATAGGCCTTTGATCGTTACCAGCATCAAAATATATTATATCTTTTGCTCTTTCTTTTGGAACATAATTTATAATATCTTCTACTAAATCACCATGAGGATCAATTACACATACACCATCACCATTCCAAATATCTTGTCTTGCTAAAGAACTAATATAAACAGATTTACCTCAACCTGATTTACCTATAATATAATGATGTCTTGTTCTATCATTTCTTTTGATGTAAACAGGCTTGAATTGATTTTTATAAACTGAAATTCAAAGTAAAACTCAATCTTTATAACATTTAATACCTGTTTTTTCTACATATTCTACTTTTTCTTCTCAAGTTTCTTTATCTATTATTATTTTTTCTTCTTTTTTTGTTCAAATGTTTGGATGTCTTGATCAAGCAAATATTTTACTGATATTTCATCACTTATATCATTCAGCAATAATTCAAGTAATTATTCTTCAATTTTCTTCTTTTGGGACAGGTAAGGTTTTTGGTGGTTCAGCCATTTTGTATTCTGCCCGGACAATTGCCTGAGATCTATTAAATATTCAATCAGGAAAATGATATAGAGAAGACAATTCATTTATTGTAAAAATATTAGTTTTTGTAAAAAATCAAACTAATGAAAATAAAGATGAAAATCTCCACATAGGTTTAAAAAACCATCCAAATATATCTGCTTGCCACTCTGGTTGGTCAAGTTCGTTATTGTATTCATCTTTATAAATTGTATAAGCTGAAACAAGGCTTTGTATAGTCTCTTGGTTTCTATCTTTATATTTTGAATTCGCAATCAAAAACATACTACCAGAAAATGCAGGTTTTCCAGCTTCTTCAGCCATAAGATTAATAGCTTCTTCCTCAGCTTTTGTCATTCTAATCATAGGATCTCAAGATGTAGCTCCAGGATGCATTCTTTTTATCATTTTATCTGAAGCTCCATTTACCATAAAATTTATAGGTTTAAATATTATAGAAAGATAATTTATTTTTTGATCATATGTAATTTCTTTTTTAAAAAGTTTATCAGCTACTATTTTTGCTTTTTTATTAAATTTATCTTTGTATGGTCTTAAAGTCATCAAAATTGTAACTTCATCCTCTGGTGATACTTTAGAAATTGTATCTAAAATATTATTCATAGGATCGTCTTCCAATTGTTTAAATGTTCTAATAGGATAAATAGAATTTTTTTTAGTTTTTAAAGTAATAATATCATTTTTTAATTTTGATGGGAGAGGATTAAAATGTTCTATAGGTTCTATAATACTATCCGCATATTGAGCAGATATATTAGCTTGAATAGTATTTAAGTATTCAGGGTAAGTTCATACCACAAAAGATAATTCTCATTTTTTATACCGATATACTAAATCAACTTTTGCTTTATCAAATAAAAAAGCCATAATACTATCCATTACAGATAGTGAACCAAGTTTGTGTATTCATCTAAAAACTTGTGCCATTCTTCAAATTTTCTCTTTCATATCTTTTGATATATCTTTTTCTCTCTCTCTATCAGATTTTGTATCAAGTCTTGGCATAACTACTTTTATATATTCTACTCTATGCTTATTTAAAACATCATATATGAAAGATATGATATATCTTACAGTTTTGAAAAATACTATAGTTAAAATCATTATTCCAATTATCCGTCATGTAGTTTTTATATATCAGATATATGGATTAGTGGCTTCTTGTTTTGGATGATTTGTTGTTGTATGATATGTTTGTTTTTTATTATCTGAATACAGGTCTTCTGTGTATCATCATTTTGTATTTTGGTTTGATACTTCTTGATTTGATATAGATTGTTCTATAGCTGCCGGATGTTTTTGTAAATTTTTAATTAATTGTTCATTTATATTTTTAACTATATTGTCATAGCTTTGATATTTTTTTTTCAATTCTATAAAACATTTTATTTTAGTTTTTTTATTATTAGAAAATACAGAATTTAATGTTTTTTTTAAATATTGATTTGATATAGAATTTATTCATTGATTGTGTAAATGTGATACAATTTGATTTATACAATATGTTGTATTTACAGTCATTTGTTTGTTTATTTTTATTTTTAAATATATTTACTTATAAGTTTAAGAAAAAAATATTTTTTGTCAAAATTAAGCACTTAATTTCTAAAACGAAGTGTAAAATAAATTAGAAAAAGAAAAAACATTCGTAAGAAGTTTTAAATCAAGTTTTTTAATATAAAAGGTAATTTTTTTCATTTGTATTTTTGTAAAACTAACTTAAGTGCTTTTTTACTTTCATTGTAAGTTCCTACACATTCAAATGGTTTTGTTTTTTTTCAGATAAGTCATTTATAAGTTTCTAGTAATTTTTTGTTTTCAAATAGATCTTCTTGAAAAATATTTACAACTTTTTCTTTTGGTAAATATGCAGATAAAATTAAATAGACGAAAGTACACTTTTCGCAATTACAGCACCATCTTTTTGCTTGGCTAGATCAAGTTATTTTAAAATTCCTGTTGCAAGATGAAAAATAAGGAAAAAATTCTTCTAATTTTATAAATTTTTGCACAATATCTATTTCAAACATATCAGATAATAAACTTTTGTATTCTACTCAATTTAAAAAGTCTAAATTATACTGTTTAAAATCTTCTTCAAATTCTAATGATTTACTGTATTGGTGATTTATTTTGTATCATTTCCAAATAGTATTTTCTTCTCAAGCAGATTTTTCATTTGATGTAAAAATATAATTGTATCAGTATAAATAAGCTGTAATTAAACTTATAAATGATATTATTCAAGTAATTGGTACATGTCAATTGTAATAAGTTTTATTTAATTCAAATAAATTTTCAGATAAATATCTTTTTACAAGTAATGGCTGTTTTCAAACTACATTTGCTGTATCTTGTTTGATTTTATCTATTTTTCAAACAACAAATAAGTCGTAGTTATATTTATTTTTTATCATAGAATAGCCTACAATACTATCTTTTCATCATCACCAAAGTAATAGTGCTTTATTTTGATTTTGTATTTTTCAAATTTTATTAGAAAAGTTTTTTTCTTTATTTTGAAAACTTATTACTCAAGGATTTATATTGTTTGTATAAAAAAATTCTCCAAGTCCATTTGTGTAAAACTTTTTCCAGAAATTTAATTGTTCTTTATTTAATTTTACAGATAAATTTATTTTTGCAAAAGGGTAGAGTTTATAATAACTTATTCCAATTGCTATACTTAAATTTGTTAAAAGATTATTTAAAATTTCTTTATCAAAATCAATTATTTCTTTTCATATATTAAAATCTATTTTTTCTTCAAAGTTTATTTTATTATCAAAAGAAAAATTAAAAGTAGCTATTTTACTACTTTTGTTGAAATCAAAGTTTTTTATGTAAAAATTCTGAAAGTTTTGCATAGAACAGGATTAAATAATTATAAATTATTGTGCTTGTCCCTGAACTTAATCTGGGATCTAATTATTTAAGTAATAGTTTGTAGATTTCTTGTGAAATCAAGAATAACAACTAAATACAATCAATCTTTAGTTATTAATTAACTCTTTTATTTTGTTTTCGATTTCTTCTGGTTTGATACTTTCTTTTAGACTAGCTCAGGCCGCATTTTTATGACCTCATCATCATAATTTGTTTGCAAGAGAATTTACATCAAATTTTTTTGATCTGAAAGAGATAGAATTATCATTTTCTTTTATTTTCCATAAAGATACGAAATCTGCTCAATCTATTTGATTTAAAATACTTACTAAAGCTCTTCATATTCAACTATCTGTAGGGTCAAGTCATAGCTTTATGAAATCTTCTTCAGTGTAGTATGAAAAATAACTAATAATATTGTCTTTTTCTATTTTTTGTATCCTATTTAAAACTAAGCCTTGTAATTTAAGTTGTTCTACAGATTTACTTTGAAATATTTTGTCTATAATTAATTGTTTATCTGCTCATTTTTTTATCAAATTAGATGCTATTTCTAAAGTTTTATCATCTGCTAATGGTATAGTAAAATTATTTGTATCTGTTAAAATTCATATTAAAAGATAAGTAGAAATGTCTTGATCAAATCAATTTTTTGTTTGATTTATTAAATTATTTATATTTCCTTCTAAAGTAGTTAATATTTTATAGATAATTTGTGCTGTAGCAGGTGAGTTTCATTCTACAATATTTACTTTTCAAAAGTTAGTATTTGAAATATGATGATCGATATTGATAATATCTTTTGTCTCGATTAATTCTTTATTATTTGTATATAAATTTCATAACCTATCTAAATTTGCACTATCTAAAATAATAAACAAATCTGTATTCTCATCTAATTTTAAATCTTCTCCAAATTGAATTTCTGGATTTAAAAAATCAAAAACAGAAGACGGTTTTCTATTTGTATAAGAAATAATTTGTTTGTCTGGAAATTTGTTTTTTAACCACTTACTAACAGCTAAAACACTTCCAAGACTATCTCCATCAATTTTATCATGTCAGATAACAGAAATATTTTTAGCATTTTTGATATAATCGAGTATTAGCATATAATTTGTTATATCTTCAAATCATTGTTTAATATTTTTTCATTTTTCTAATAATTTTCATGTAATATTTTTAATGTCCATTTGATGATTTTTATTAAGTTAAATTATTTTTAATGTCCATTTGATGATTTTTATTAAGTTAAATTATTTTTAGTATAAAAAAAAAGCTTAAATAAGCAAATAAAAAAAAAGCAGGAAAATTAAATCCTACTTTCTATAAATTAATTATATTTTTTTATCAATAATTTGTTTTAATTGTTCATATGGAAGGGCACCTACAGACATTTCAGGATTCTCTCCATCTTTTATGAAAGCTACAGCTGGTATAGAACTTACTTGAAATTGCATAGCAAGTTGTTGATTTTCTTGTTCATCAACATTTACTTTTACAACTTGAACTTTACCTTCATAGTCTTCAGCTATCTTTTCTAATGTAGGAGCTAACATTCTACAAGGACCACACCAAGGAGCCCAGAAATCAGCTATTACTAATTTGTCTTTATTGTTTGCTAAAGCATTAGTAAACTCTTCTATTCATTTTGCATTTAATATTCATCAGTGAATTTCTTCTGTTTTATTGGTTTCTTCTTGAATATCTCATCATAATAATTGATCAAATTCTATTTTGTATTCAGCTTCTTGTTTTACTCAAACTAATGTTTTAACTACTTGTTTATCTTTGAATAATAAGATACTAGGTATTCATTGAATTCCATATTTGATAGCAGTAGCTGGATTTTCATCAACATTTACTTTTACAAATTTAATTTTTCATTCATAATCTTCAGCTATTTTTTCAAAAATAGGAGCTAACATTTTACAAGGACCACACCAAGGAGCCCAGAAATCAACTATTACAGGAATATCTGATTGTTCTACTATTTCATTAAATTTTTGATCTGTTACGTCTATATGACTCATATTTGTTATTATTTAATATTTAAAATGTTTTTTTAGTATATTTTTTTGGTTTATTATTTCAAATGGATTTTGATTTTATGATTGAAAACATACTTTAAAAAAAGTATACATAACAAAACTTTAGGTATATAAAATAAATATGGAAAATATAATTAAAAGATCTTATGATTTAGTTATAAATGATAGTAATTTTGTAAAATTAACTACATTTTCTCTATTGCCTTATTCATTACTTTTTGTTTGATATATATTTTATCAGACATATTTTTTTATACATACTATGAAGGTATGATTTCATCTATATGAATTAAAAGTTTATATGGATAGTATTTTTAAATTTTGACAACATTTTTGGTATATTTTATTAGTTATAGCAGTGTTGATTATAATCTTTTATGTATTTTTTCCACCTATAGCTGAATGAGCTTTAATTACTTATTTAGATAAAAAGAAATGAATTTGATCTAGTATTTGATTATGATTTACAAAGTTTTTTCCTATGTTTGAGTTACATGGATTTATTTCATTATTTTCATTTTTGTGGTTTTTTATTATAATTTCTAGGCTTTATATGGCTGATATGCTTGGAAATATTTTTGTATGAACATTTGTGGTTATTTGGTTTATTATTACAATGTTTTTGAATTTTAGTATTTTTTATGCTAAGTATTTAATAATTTTAGATGGATATACTACTTTTGATGCTATTAAACACAGTATAAAACTTTCATTTTTAAATTTATGAAAAACTTGGAAATATTTTAAATTATATCTTATTTTATATTTAAGATTTTTAATAAATGTTATTATTTTAATTTGATTACCAATTATTATTTTAATCACATTTTTGAAACTTAATATATGAAATATAGAAATTGTAAAATATAGTATTTATGGTATTATGTGATTACTGTTTTTTCTTACAGCTTATATGAATTGAATTATAGAGGCATTTTTTATAAGTATGTGGTATAATATTTTTAAAGAAATAGATAAGGAATAATTTATAAAATTAAATTTTGATAAAATATGATTTGGGCTTTGGCACCTATGGATGGAATTACTGATACATCTTACAGACAGATTGTAAAAGAGGTTTTTGATAAATACAATACTGATAAAAATAGAGAACTTTTGTTATTTACAGAATTTGTTTCTTCAGACGGATATGTTCATAATTTTGATTGAATAAAAAATCATTTAATTTATGAAGAAAAAGAAAAACCTTTGATTTGTCAGATATTTGGTTCAAATTTACAAAAATTAGTTTTCACAGCTCAAGAAATAGATAAAAATTATGATTTTGATGCTATAGAGTTAAATATCGGATGCCCAGCACCAAAAATTATGAGATTATGAGCTGGTTCTGCACTTATGATAGATAAGGGAAATACTTTAGAAATAATAAAAACTTTATCGAAGGCAGTAAACAGACCTTTTACAATAAAAACTAGAGTAGGAGTGAATGATCAGGATAAAGAAAAACAAAAAGAATTTATTATCAAGGCTTCTGAATTTTGTTCTATTGTTTCTATTCATGCAAGAACTTTGAAGCAAGAACATTCTGGAGATACTGATGTAGATTTTGTTTTAGATGTAAAAAATAAGGTAAATAAAAATTGTAAAATTATTTTTAATGGTTGAATTACTCAGGAGAAATTACAAGACAAAGATTTTATGGAAAAAATGAGTAAATTAGATGGAATTATGATAGGGCAGGCTGGTATTTGAAATCCTTGGATTTTTGTAGATTACAATCCAAATTGGGATGAAAAAAAAGAAACTATTTTGAAACATTTACAGTTAAATATAAAATATAAGTGAGAAAGAACTTGAGTAATTGAGTTTAGAAAATTTATAGGGACTTACACAAAATGACTTGATAATGCTTCAAAATATAGAGTAGAGTTTATGAAGGTTGATAATTTTAAAGATTTTAAGAAAATTATAGATGAAATTTAAAACTTATTGAGATAAAAAAAATACACCATTTTTGATTTTACATGGATGGGGAGGAAGTAGTGAAAGTTGGAAAAAAGTTTGAGAAATGTTGTGAAAATATTTTTTTGTTATTGTTCCAGATATTCCTTGTGCTAGTAAGTTAGAAAATTGTGATAAAGTTTATACTCTTGATGATTATGCAGATTTGATAAAAAGTTTTATTGATGAGTTATGATTAGAAAATTTTGTATTGTTATGACATAGTAATGGATGAGCTATTGCTAGTAAATTAGTAATCAATTATCCAAATTTAAAGATAAAAAAACTAATTTTAAATAATAGTGCTTGAATTAGAAAAGACAGAAAAAGAAGTCTGAAAAGAAGAGCTTTTTGAGTTATTTCAAAGATTGTAAAACCTATCTTTATTTTACCTTGAATGTGAAAAGTAAGAAATTTGTTTTATAGAGCCATAGGTGGGCATGACTATCTTGAAGCTGAAAAAAATCCAAATAAGAAACAAACTTACTTGAATATGATAAACTCTGATTTACAAGAAAATTATAAAGATATAAACATACCTACACTTCTAATCTGGTGAGAAAATGACACTTACACACCATTAGCTGATGGACAAAAAATCCATAATTTAATAAAAAACTCAAAATTAGTTATAATCAAAGATGTAAGACATGGGATACATTTGCAAAAGCCTGATGAGTTGGTGAAAGTAATTTTAGAAAATAATTTATAGTATTTTTATTTAGGTATTTAACATATTATGGCAAGACCTCAAAAACCTAGAAATGTAGAAAAAGAAGTAAAATTTACTTGTTTTAAACCAGCTTGAGTTCCAAGAAATAATCTAGAAAAAGTTGAATTACAAGCCTGAGAATTAGAAGCTTTAAGACTTTCAAATTTAGATGAATTAAGTCAGTTAGAAGCCTCAAAAAAAATGTGAGTTTCCGCAAGTACTTTTAATAGACTTTTAAAATCTGCTATAAAAAAAATAACTTATGCTTTGGTAAATGGAAAATGAATTAGGATTTATAAAACTGATGGAACTGGTAATTGTAAATAAGCTATTTAATAGTTTATTTTTTTTATTTAAAAAAGTTTTGATTTTTTGTAAAAAAAGATTATATTGTTTATACAGTTATGAAATATATTTCATAATATGTTATGTATTTTACATATTAATCAATTTAAAAAATGCCTAGATTAGATTGAACAGGTCCAAATTGAGAATGATCAAAAACTTGATTATGAAGA
Organism: Candidatus Altimarinota bacterium; assembly: GCA_027013285.1. Classification (GTDB taxonomy): domain Bacteria; phylum Patescibacteriota; class Gracilibacteria; order Absconditabacterales; family Absconditicoccaceae; genus S009-33. Next base: position 19,867 of record JALUXR010000057.1, read on the forward strand.
TGAAATTGTAATACAACAAATACATGAAATTCAAACCAAAAAACTTCATTCTTTTGATGATTTGGTAGATGGTTTAGATGAAGAATGTGAAGAGGTAGGTGAAATTGAATGTGAAGATGAAGAGGCTGAAGATAAAAACAAACCTAGTAAAGAATTTATTTTATATGTCATAAAATTACATGCAAAATATCAGAAAGATATTTTTTCAAACATTGGTTTGATTCAAAGAATTAATTCCTATGCTTTTAGGTATTATTATAATTGTTGCTATGCTAAAACAAGCTTGAATATTTACTTTAATGGTTAAATATTTGAGTGATAATTTTTTAAGTGTCCTTTTAGCTAATGTTTTATGAAGTATTAGTGCTTGAAATACAATAAATGCTTATGTTATAGCTCATTCATTTTGAAAGATAAATGATTATATCTTAGTTATAAGTACATTTTTAATTGCATGGACAACAGTTTGAATTATTCAAATTCCTGCTGAAATGTATTTCTTTTGAAAGAAATTTGCAATCATTAGAAATATTCTTTCTTTTGTTTTTGCTATTTTATGAGCATATTTAATTTATTTTCTTTATCATTTTTAATGAAATTATTATATTTAAAATTAAAAGATAGATTTGGTTGAAATTGTTTATTTTTATTTGCTGTTTTAATAATTTATTTTTTAATAGGACTTTTTAATTTCCAATATTTTTTAAATGTATGATATTTAGTAATAAATATTTTTATAAAACAAATATTATTTGTTCTAATTTTAGTTTTTATATTTATGTTTATTTTAAATATTTTATTACAAAAAAATCATATTAAAGATAAATTAAAAAAATCTAAAAATTCTACTAAATATTTTATTTCTATTATTGGTTGAATTTTTTCAACTGGTCCTGTTTATATGTGGTATCCTCTTCTAAAAAAGTTAAAAAATAATGGTTTAAGTTATGGACACATAGCTACATTTATCTATGCAAGAGCTGTTAAAATTCCACTTCTTGTAGTTATGGTGTTTTATTTTGGGTTTAAATATACTGTTATATTTAATTTAGTTTTAATATTTTTAGCATTATTAATTTGAATGTTAATTGATTTAATTTTTAATAAAAATAATTATGAAGAAAATAATAGCTAGTTTAGTTGAATGAAAAAATTATGAAATTGCACAAAATGCTGCTAGAGCCCCTTATTTTGTGATATTTGAAGATGGAAAATATTTAAAATCTATCAAAAACCCTTTTGTTTCTTGAGGTTGAGCTTGATTTGCTGTTGCTGAACTTTTAAAAGAAGAATGATGTGATGAATTTATAGCTTGAAAAATAGGTTGAAATTTAAAAAACAAATTAGAAGAATATAAAATAAATTTTAAAGAAGAGTAAGCTATTTTTAGCTTATTTTTAATTCAAAAAAATTCTTGCAATCTATAAAAAATCAATATAATATTTCTTATAGTTATGAAATATATTTTATAATATTTAATTTTTTTAAAATAAAAAACATGGAAAAGATAAATTTGATGGATAAATATCCTGTTTATACTAAAGAAGTTTTAAAATCTCAAACTAAGTTTAAAAATGTAGATGAGTATATTCAAGCTTTGAAACAAAAAATTGAAGAAGATGAAGTAGCTACTTTTATTTGAGTTTTTGATCATTTTGAGCATACAAAAAAATTATGAGGACAAATAGCAGATGGTATGATAGCTGGAAAAATTTTACTTTTTTGTTTTGGGCGAAATATCCCAAAACCACAAGCTATGGCTGTAAGACCTAGAAATATTGCTATTGCTGAATTTGAAGATAAATTTGTAATTTCATTTCTAGAAGCTCCAGTTGAAAAGGCAAATACTAAAAAAATTAATTGGATATTAGAACATGTTGAAGACTAATTTATATTATTTAAAATATTATGGTAAAAAAGTTTTATGAAAATCTAAAAAACTTGAAAAGTTTAGCTCCAAATGAAGATACAAATAGAGTTTTTTCAGAATTAGTTAGTTATTGTGTTTCAAATGATGTAGATATTGAATATAATGATTTGATTAAAAAATTTAATGATTATTGTTCAATATGAGAATATGAACTTGAAAAATATACTACTACAGAAATATTAAATAATTCAAATCCAGAAGAAGAATTAAAAAAATTTAAATATTATAAAAATTATGAGAAGTTAACAACATTTGAATATACAAATTCTATGTTATTTACAGATAAAATTGAAAATGTTTTATTTATTTGATGATGACCTTTACCTTTAACTTCTATTGTTTTGTTTTATAAATATTGAGTAAAATCAGTTATTGTAGATATAAATCAAGAAGCAGTAAATTTAAGTAAAAAATTAATAAAAAAATTGTGATTGGATAAATATATAAAAATAATTCAATGAGATGCAAAAACATATAAAGATGTACACAAGTATGATTTATGTTATGTAGCAAGTTTGGTATTTTGAAGTAATGAACACAAAGAAATAATTGAAAACATAAAAAAAATAGATTTTAAATTACTTTTAACTAGGACTAGTCATAGAACTAGGCAATTGTTGTATAAAAAAGTAGATGAAAATATTTTAAAACAATATTTTGATATTCAATTAATAGTTCATCCAAAAAATGAGGTAGTAAATTCTATTATTTTATCTTATAAAAAATAATTATGACACAAGAAAAAATTTGATTTTATGATATAGTAAAAACTATGGAGCCAAGATGGGTAATGAGTAGTATGGCAACTGGTGCTGTATGAATGCTTACTATGATAGTTGGTGCAAAATTTAATTTTGTATTTTTGAAATATCTTGCAGGAATTTTGGCTATTTTGGCAATAATATTTTTTATTGCTTTTGTAATAATGTTTAGTTTAAGAATTTTTAAATTTCCTCAGGAAGTAAAAAAAGATTTATCTCACACTATTGCAGCAAATTTTTTTGCTTGAATATTTATTTCAGCAGCTGTAATAGTTACCATAATTCGGAATGTTTTAGTTCCTTTATGATGGTGTGTAGATCCTGTTTTATCATCAAAGATATTTTATATTATTGCTTTAGTTTTAGGGACAATTATTCCTGTTTTGGTTCCTTTTATGCTTACTATTTCAGAAAAAGTAGATTCTAAACATGCAATTTGAATATGGTTTTTACCTCCGGTTGGAATATTTGTATTAGTATTTGCTTGAAACTTTATGGCTTTACATGGAATTTGGCAAAATTGGATACCTTATATTAGTATTTTTTATTTGTGAATAGCATTTATGCTTTATTTTCTTGTAAGTGCTATGATTTATTCAAGACTTAAATTCCATTCTTTACCAGCTCCGGAAGTAGCTCCAAGTTTTGTTATCTGACTTGCACCGATAGGAGTTTCTATCATTGCCTTAAACACTTTCGGAAAAGTTTTAGATAAAAACAATCTATTTCATTGGAATTTAGATTTTATTCATGGATTTATACAAGTAATAAGTTCTATGATAGCTTGATATTGATTTTGGTGGTTTATTTTAACTATACTAATTTTATGATACTATTTGGTTAAAAAATCTATTCCATACACATTAGGTTGGTGGGCACTTGTATTTCCGATAGCTGCATTTTGAATATGACTTAAATTTTTATCTATAGATTTAAGTTGTGCTTGGTTATGTTCAGTTGTGTGAATTGTTTGGATTCTAGCTTTGAGTTTATGGTTAGTCGTGTTTATAAAAACATTAATTTGAATAATAACAAAAAAAGCATTTGTAAGACCAAAATTATAGACGATAAATTAATATGATTAACTAGCTTTTTGCTAGTTTTTTCTTGATTTTTATTTTTTATAGCTTATTGTATTTATATAAATTTATAATTAATAAAAATAGATATGGAATATTTAAATTTCTTTAACAATATAGAAAAAATAGTTTTGAAAGATGAATTATTGATTTTTTTATGAGTAAATAATAATTGAATTGTTGATTTTTCTTATATAGATATAATAAAAACAGCTGGTCATAGTTGTTGAACAGTTGCATGAGCTTATTTAATTGCTCAAAAATGATTAAAAGCTTTATTTTGAAATGAATTACCAAATAGAGGGAAAATAAAAGTAGAAATTAAAAATGCTCCAACAGAAAATAATGCATGAGTTATAGGTTGTGTATTATCAAATATTACATGAGCTACTACAAATTATTGATTTTGATGAATTCCTACATGAAAATTTAATAGGAGAGATACACTTTTTTATAATGTAGAAATAGAATCTGATGTTAGATTTACTGATTTAATAACTTGAAAAAGTATAGAAGTAGATTATAGACCTTGAAGAATAGTAAATCCTATGGAGATTTTGAAAAGTGCAATATGACCTGATGCAACAGAAGTTAATAAAAAATCTTTTCCTATAAGATTTCAGAATATGGTAAAAACTATTTTTGATAATTCAGATAAAGTAATTGATATAAAAATAATCTCTCATTAAGTTAGGAGATTTTTTTATTTTTTAACTATTTTATAACCTCAAATAATAATGTCTTTATCTTTTTTAGGTCTAAAAATAAAATAAAGTGTCAAAATATTTATTCAAATTATTATAAAAAATATAGCTATTAAGTATGAAAGTAATTCTGGTTTGATTAAAATTAATATTCAAAATAGTATAAAAAATAATCAGTAAATAAACATTATTATTTGTTGTTAGAATCTAAATTTTCTATGATTCCAGCTACTCATATCATAGCTGCATTATCTGTAGAATATAAGTTCTTTTTCGGTGTGTAAAAGTTTTTTATTTTAAATTTTTCCTTATGGTTTATTATAAATATTTTTAATTCTTCGTTTGCACTTACTCCGCCAACTAATGCAATATTTTCTATTCAAAAGTGTTTTGAAGCTTTTAATAGTTTTTTTCATAAAGTTTCCACTACAGCTTGTTCAAATTCATATGCAATATTACAAATAGTTTGTTCATCTAAATCTTCTCACATTTCTTTTTTTATTTCTTGTATTTTGTAGTTTGCCGATGCTTTTAGTCATGAAAATGAAAAATTAAATTCTTTCTTTTTTAACCAAATTCTTGGGAAATCAAAATTCATTTTTTTTCATAATTTAGCTTTATCTCATATCCGTTTTCCTCCAGGATAAGGTCAGCCTAACATTCTTGAAACTTTATCAAAAACTTCACCAGCAGCATCATCTAATGTAAATCAGATTTTTGTGATTTTTAAATTTCAAATTTTTGTAATTATATCATCTTGATTTAAACTATAGTTGTTTTGTAGCTGTTCAGTGTAAGAAGCAAGTTCGTCGATATTATTTTCTTCTTTTGTATTTTCAATTATGTAAAGATTATTATGTCATCCAGAGACTGTAAGAGCTATGAAAGGAAATTGAATATTGTTTATGTTCTCATCACAAAGTATAGACAAAATATGTCAGTTGATATGATGAACAGGTGTAAGTTTTTTTTCTAAAAATAGTGAAAGTGTATTTGCTAAGGTTCTTCCTACAAGCAAACTTCAAGGCAACCCAGGACAACAAGTATAAGATATGAAATCAACTTTTTTAATTTCTTCAATTCAGATTTCGTCTAACAAATCTATAACTTTACTTTCATGTAATCTACTAGCTAATTCAGGAATAACTCATCCAAATTTTGTATGTTCTGCTATTTGTGAGTGTAATAAAATTTTTTCAACATCAAAAAATCAATTTTTATAAGATATAATTGCAAGTGAAGTATCATCACAAGATGTTTCTATAGCTAAAGTTTTCATAAATTTATTTTAAAATTAAATTAGTCTGTGGTAAATAGTAATTATGTTTTATTTAAAATATAAGAATTATATACATTTTTTATTTTATATGTTCTTCTTTATCTTGATACAAAGAAGAACCAAGAAAGATCAAGATACATTACCAGATTAAATTGTTTTAACCTTACTGGTTACAGTCTTCGACTGATAAATACTGACTCATTCTTATGATTTAGATATTTAGTTGATAGGCTTGCTCCCTCCCACAAGTGGGCTCCGGGGTCGCAAGCCATTGTTGAGTTTTTATGAATAAATATAATATATTATAGTTTCTATAATTTTAAAGTTTTGTAGTTTATCTTAATGTATGTGGTTATTTGTTTGTCATTATATTTGTATCGGAAATATGTATTAAACTATTTTTTTTAATCTGTAATCCGTCATTTATTTTCATATTCTTTGATAAACTTTTTTATGTTAGCATGATACATATTCTCCAGACTTCAAGGTTCTGTAGCTTCGATTACTTTCATCAAATTTCAAATTTCTTTTCTCTTCGATTTTTCTCAAATAGGGCAAGTACAACCAGAATATGGGATTTTCTCATTCAAAACTAAATTCATAATATCTTTTTCTCTTACAAAACTCATAGGTCTAATGATAGTTAAATCTCATCTTTTCATTTTATTTATTGGAGGCATAAGTGTTGCATTTCTATTTATTATCATATTCATAAATAGAGTAGTTATACCATCATCCAAATGATGTCAAAGAGCTATTTTGTTAAATCACCATTTTTCGCAAAGCTTAAACATAGAAATTCTTCTAGCATAAGAACACCATTGACAAGAAATTCAAATACCATCTTCAAGCCTACTTCATTCTGGTAAATTAATTTCTATATATTCCATATCTAATCATATTTTATCAAAAAACTTTTGTTGTTCAGTAAAATCTACATCACATCTCATAAGAAATTTTTTATTCATATAGACTCATTTTACTTCAAAATTTAAGTGAGATCTATCTCTAAGTTCACATAATAAATTTGCCAAAAGCATGCTATCTTTTCATCATGAAATTCAGATTAAAATTTTATCACCGTCTTGAATCATATCAAAAGTCTTGATAGCTTTCATAGTTTTGCTTCTTATAGTTTTATGTAATTTTGTTTGTTCCATAAGTTTTGTTTGAATATTAAAATCATATTTATTACTTTTTTATATCTTAAAATTTAAATTATAATTTTTTAATTATTTACCAAAAATTGCCTTACATATTCATAAATCATTTCTTCTTGTTTTAAAAAGTTTTCCCAAGTTCCTTTTTCTAATTTTCATAAAACAAAATTTACAACTTGAGATTTTTCTTGGGGTCTTCCAACTCCCATTTTAAGTTTCCAATATTTGTTTGTTCCGCATTTTCTTGTAATATCTTTAAGCCCATTATGTCCATTATCTCCACCATTCCATTTAAGTTTTACAACTTCAGGATCTAAGTCTATTTCATCGTGGATTACCAACATATTTTCAGCTTCGATTTTGTAATAATTCAAAACTTTACTTACACAGTCTCAAGATAGATTCATAAAAGTTTGTGGTTTTACAAAAATAAGCATATATTTTTCATGCTTTGCTATAGAAATATCTCCATTAAATTTTTTATCAAACATAAAAGGAGTTCATTCTGAATAATTTGCTATTAGATCTATAATTTTAAATCAAATATTGTGTCTTGTGCTTTCGTATTTATCTCAAGGATTTCAAAGTCCTACTATAAGTTTTGTTTTCATAGGAAAATTTATTTATTAAAATATTCTGTAAGTTGTGGCATAACTTGTTTTTTTCTAGAAAGTCTATTTCATAAATCAGCTAAATTATTTTCTATTTTTGTATTAAAAACTTCTTTTATTACAGAAGCATCTTCATCTAAAATTATAGTTGTATTTTGTTCTTTGATAATATCTACAATAGATAACATAATAAAACTTAATCAATCCTTTTCCTTTATTTCTTTAAGTCATTTAATAATTTCTTCTTTTCTTCAAAGTGCATAGTTTGGGTTTGTAGTTTCAAGAGTTCATATTCATATTTTTTTTCAGTTTGTTTCAAAAACTTTATAATCGTATTTGATTAAATCTTCTACTGAAATATTTCATAAATCAGATTTTGCATCAAACATTTCCATAGCATATTTTTCCATATCTTCAATATTTGAAATTTCAAATAATTTTTCTGTTATGATAGTATCTTCTTTTGTAGTTGTAGCAGACTTGAACATTAAACTATCTGACAAAATTCAAGTTAACATTAAATCTGCAATTTTTGGATTTATTTCAAATCAAGCTTCTTTATACATTTTGTAAATGATAGAACATGTAGAACAAATAGGTTCAAACCTCATATATAAAGGATTTGGACAAGAAAAATTTACTTTATGATGATCTACTACATATTCAACATTTAATTCATTTAAGTTATCTAAAGTTTGAAATTCTTCATTATGATCTACTAAACAAACATTTGTTCAAGCAGGAAAACTTGTAGCTATTTCAGGAATTTGAACTCATAGTTTATTTAAAACAAATTCTGTTTCTTTATTTAACTTTCCTTGAATATAAGGAGTAGCTTTGTATCATTTTTTTGTTAGATAATCAGCCATAATAATAGCAGACAAAGTGCAATCAGTATCAGGAATTTTATGTCATACAACTTTAATTTCTCTCATAATTTTTAAATAAAAAAATAAATAAAATTTGGTGTTTATAATAATTATTGTCTATTTTATTTCAAATCATTATTGAATTGATTGATAAGTAATCAAAATATTAAAACTCATAGAACTTGTTCTGCTGAAAATAGGAAAATAAGAAAATTGTTTCAAGCCATACTCATATCTCATAAAAGATTTGATAAAGTAGATAAAGATACATAAAAATAATACCATATTGATTGTAATTTACCTTCTCAAACATAGTATTGAGTTCGTATATGATCAGATATACGACATCTACTTTTTAACTGAAATTCAACAATTTACAGATAATCATCGAAAACAAAAACTTTTTATAGTTCTTTCAGAACTATTTTTTTGGGAGAAAAAAATAAGGACTTTAACTTTTTGATGAAAAAACTCTTAGAAAAATTACAATTTAAAAAGCCCCATAGAAGATTATAATATTAGGTGACAAGTAATATTATAAATTTTACTCCTTAATCTATGGGACTTATGAAAGATAATAAAGTAAAAGATTATAGATACAAGAAAAAGTTGAATGAAAATGAGAGAGTACTAATAGAACATTATTATACAAAAAAGAAAATTAAGAATTACAGCTATATAGCAAAAGAAATATGAAGAGATAGGAAAACAATAGAAAGAGAAATAAAAAGAAATAGATACTCAAATGTATGGTGACATTGGGTATATAAAGCAGATATAGCAAAAAAAAGAAACTATAAAAGAAGGATAAAATCAAATAGGAAACATACAAAATTGTTTACACGAGAATGAAGAAAATTTGTGGAAAAGATAAAAGAAGCTATGAAAAAAGAATGATGGTCTATAAGTGCAAGTATAGGGAGATATGAATATGAAAAAAACAAAAAAACAAAAATAGCTATAAGTACAATGTATAGATATGCTAGAAAGTATGATAAAGAATTAGAAAAGATGCTATTGTATAAAAGTTGGTGATATAGAAAATGAGAATATAACTATTGAAAGAATAGTAAACTATTAGAATTAGAGAGTATAGAAACTAGAGAGGAAGTAATAAATAATAGAGAAAGAAAATGAGATTATGAAGTAGACTTGATAGTAAGTAAAAAGAGTAAAAGTGTGATATTAAATATAATAGAGAGAAAAAGTAGAAACATACTAACTAAAAGACTACCAAACAAAGAGAAATTAACAGTAAAAGAAGCAATAAGAGAATTACTGAAATGAAAAAAAATATATAGTATAACAACAGATAATGGAACAGAATTTACAGATTTAATAGATATATGTAAGGAATTGTGAATAAAGTGATATAGATGTCATCCATATAGTAGTTGGGAAAAGTGAAGTGTAGAAGTACATAATAGATATATAAGAAGATATATACCAAAATGAGCAGATATAAATGATTATACAGATGAAGAACTAAAGAAAATAACTAATAAAATTAATAGTTTACCAAGAAAGATACATTGATACATAACACCTGAAGAAATATTTTATGAAAAAACTATTAAATATTTCTAAAATTTTTGGGGCTTTTTGATGAAAAAACTCTTACGAGTTTTTGGATTGAAATTTTGAAGAAAATGATTATAATCATAGAAATAATTAAAAAATGAACTTTCTAAAAATATGAAACAAATAATAAATGTAAAATGAAGTGAAATTACTTTGTATTCTAAAAATAAAGATGATTTTATTTCTTTGACTGATATTGCGAAGTTTAAAAATGCTGAACATACAGGTTTAGTTATTTCTCACTGGTTAAGTACAAGATACACAGTCGAGTTTATTTGATTGTGGGAACAATTAAATAATAAAGATTTTAATGTAACTGAATTCCGTAACATTAAAAATGAATCAGGCTCTAATGGATATGTCTTATCTTGAAAACAATGGATAGAAAAAACAAATGCAATTTGAATAATATCAAAAGCAGGTCGTTATTGATGAACATATGCACACAAAGACATAGCTTTTGAATTTGCAAGTTGGATTTCAGCAGAATTTAAATTATATTTGATTACTGAATTCCAAAGATTAAAAGAAGAAGAAACAAAATGAAAATCTCTTGAATGGTCAGTAAAAAGGGAATTAACAAAAATAAATTATAAACTTCAAACAGATTCAATAAAAAATTATTTAATTCCAAGTTTAGAAGATTTTAAGAAAAAATATATTTATGCAGATGAAGCAGATTTATTAAATATTATAATTTTTTGAAAAACAGCAAAAGATTGGAGAGATGAAAATGAAAATAAAAAATGAAATATCAGAGATTATGCAACAATAGAACAACTTTTACTTTTGGCTAATTTAGAAAACTTGAATTGAGAATTTATAAAACAATGATTAGAAAAAGAAAAAAGGTATGAATTATTAAGTGAAATAGCTAAAAATCAAATAAAGATTTTGTTTGATAATAATTTTAAAAAATTAAAATAAATATGTTTACAAAATTACAATTAAATAAAATTAAGCATTGATTACAAAAGTGATATATTTCTATAAAATATAGTTATATTACAAAAAAATGATCAAGAGCTTGGAAAAAATTAGAAGATGATAAAAAAAACTTGTAATTGAGGTGTAAATTATGATTTAGATTTATTACTAAATTCTATTGATTTATATATATCTGAATTAGAAATTAAAGATGAAATAATTTTATTTGATTTTTGATCGTGAATTTGAAATACTGTAATTCCAACAATTAAAAATTTAATAAATAGCTGATTTAAAGTTAATTATCATGCTTTTGATATTTCTGAAAATATAATATCTTTATTAAAAGAAAATTTTATAAAAAATAATATTAAAATTGATTTTAATTATACTATTATAGATTTTGAAGAAAAAGATTTATCAGAAATTATTTTTGAAGTTAGGAAAAAATATACAAATAAACCAATACTTTGATTATTTTTATGAAATACAATTTGAAATTTTTTATCAATTGAAAGAGTTTTATCTAATATAATGGATGCATTAGATTTAAAAGATAAGTTAGTAATTTGAATAGAAAGAGTTGATTTACAAAATCAAAGATGGTTAAGTAATATGTTAAGTTGATATAAACCAACAATTTCTCGTGAACATGATTTTGCTACATTAGAATATTTATGATTAAAAAAAGAATATTGAAATTTTGATGTAATATTTAATAATAGAAATTTATCAGTTGAAACATATTTTATCTTTAATAAAGATTTTGAAATAGAATTAGATTGAAATAAATATAAATTTAATATTTGAGAAAAAATTAAATTATTTCATTCAAAAAAAGTAAATGAAGAAGAATTTTCAAAGATATTAACAGGGCTTGATTTAAGAATATGTAATTTAAGAACGAGTAAAGATAATTTATATTTACAAAGTTTAGTTGAAAATAAAAAGATTTATTAATTTTCCGACGATAGTCGGATTTTCTCCCCCCAAAACTCGCTATCGCTCGTAAAAAGTTTTTGTTTTTACTGAAATTCAGCATAATAACTGAAATAATCAACAAAAAAAGTAGATGCAAGGGGATGTTGCACTTTATTTTTCTGTAGGTACGGAAGAAAAATAACCCTCGTATAACTACCGCTATGAGGTTTGGCTCTTGCAGAGCCTCAACCCAAATTGCCTTTGGCAACTTCTCATAGCTAGACGATATATAAAATAAAAATCCAAATCAAAATCATATAATTAATGTTAATATAAGTAAGTATAAAATACTAGTTCCATAGTTACTAAATATTTTATATACTAAATATGTTAAATATTTATCATATTTTTTTAAATATAAATAAATACTTTTTCTTGTATCTTTTTCTAAAACTTTTATTTTTTTATATTGTCTTGGTAATCAGTTTTTTTCTAGCAAAACTAATATAGATTGTAAATCATTTAATAATAATTCAAAAAATAAGATTTTAACTTTTTTTGAACTAAATTTATGTTTTTTAATTATATTTTTAATTAAGACATCTATACTTCTTATTATCGTATTTATATTTTCAATATCTATTTTTTGTGCTCCTAAATTAACTCTTAATAATTGAAATGCTAAATCTAATTTTATAAAAAGATCTTTCTCTTTAATAAATTTATATCTTATCATATTAAACAGTTCATTGATAAAACTCTAGTGTTTTTATTTTTTTCGATATTTTCTAAATAAGGAATTATTGATAATCAGAAATTATGATCATTTATATAGACAGTTTTTATATCATTGTGAGATAAAACATATTCTGTTATCATTTTTATTTCTTTTATTGAAAAATTATTTTCATACAAATTTAAACTTTCTATAGAATTATTTTCTTGAATGTTATTTAATATATTTTTAATTCATTCATTAGTTATAGTGTTAAAAGATAAATTGAATGATTTTATTGATTTTGAACTTGATATGTATTTTAGAAACTTGTTTATATTTTCTCAACTAATATTATTAAAAGATAAATTAATATTTTCTAATACTCAATTTAAAAATAAACTATCTGACAATGCTTCTAATTCAATATCTGTTAATTTTATTCAATTTAAGGTAATTCTTTTTAGACTTGTAAATTTTACTAATATATCTGTAATTTCTTTTATATCACTACTTTTGGGTCTAAAATTTATTATAAGTTCTCAATCTTTTATATTTATTTCTTTTCATCGTATTTCAGTTTCAGTGTTGAACATATTTTGATTGTTATTTTACATAATATTAAAAGAATTTATCTTTACTGGACTTTTTTATAAAAATAGTTACAAGAGGACATTTCTATTTTGGGTTAACAGCAGATGAAAAATTGTATACAAGTAAAGAAACTGGGAAAGATAAAATAACTATGTAAACTTTAACCTGTTGTTATAAGTATATTATTTAACAATGGGTTTTTTTGTTTGAAAATATTTTATCTTTTCTAATTGAAAAAAACTACTTTATGAGTAAATTATTAGTATTTAAAAATTAAAAGAAAATCTAAAATATGAAATATACTGTTGCTTTTTCTGGTCCAGCTGGATCAGGTGTAAATACTGCTTGATTGATAGTTTGAGATTATTTTACAAAGTTATGATATGATGTAGTAGGGGATAAAGAATATCAAAGTATCATAAAATGATGAAACAATACTTTTATAAATTATATTTCAGATGATTGAAAATATTTATCATCAAATATAGATTTAATTTTTGCTTATGATAAACTTGCAATTACAAGAAATGAAAAGGTTTATAATTTAAAAAATATTATAGAAATAGAAAAAACAGATATGCTAAATATGGTATCTGTAGCTATGTTTTTTACTATGATTTGAAAAACTATTGAAGAAATAAATCAAATTGTAAAAGATTATTTTGGAAATAAAAAAATACCTCAAATTATACAAGAAAGAAATGATAAAGCACTTTTGAAATGACATGAATTAGCAAAAGATTTTGAAAAAATAGATTTAGAAATTAAAAATATTTGAAAAAAAGAATTTATAGATGGAAACTATACAGTAGCTGAATGAGCTGTGGATGCAGATTTAAGTTTTTACAGTGCATATCCAATGACCCCAGCTTCGACATTGATTAAATATATCACAAAACATAAAAATGTTGAATTTTTACAATGAGAAGATGAAATTGCAGTAGCTATGAGTATGCTTGGTGCAAAATTTGCAGGTAAAAGAGCTATGTGTGGAACTTCTGGTGGTGGATTTGCTCTTATGAGTGAAACAATTTCTATGGCAAATCAAATGGAAATATGATGAGTTTATATTATGTCTCAAAGGTGAGGGCCTTCTACTTGAACTCCTACTTTTACAGAGCAATGAGATTTACTTTATGCTTTGAATGCTAGTTTTTGAGATACTAAACCTATAGTTGTTTATCCTTCAACCATTCAAAATGCTTATGATTTAACTCAAAAAGTTTTAAATTGGGCTGATTATTATCAACATCCTATTATTATTCTGCTTGATAAGCAATTTTCAGAAAGTTATTTTTCTACAGATTTAAAAAGAAATTTAGACTCAAAAGATAAAAAAATTGATAAAATTAAATTTAATTTAGAGAATAAAGAAGTTTTTGAAGGAATAGAAGATATGGAACAAGATAAATTTTTAAGATATAAACTTACAGAAGATTGAATTTCTCCTTATACTTATCCTGGAGTTAAAAATTGAGATTTTATAGCTACTAGTTATGAACATACTCAATCTTGATCTGTTACTGAAGATCCAGAAGAAAAAGTTCAAATGACAGAAAAAAGACACAAAAAATTAGAAATTTTCAAACAAAACGAGTTTAACCAAAATTTTAAGTGATTTGAAGTAATAAACGAAAATGCTAAAATTTTTTTTATAACTATGTGAATAAATAGATTAGTTCTTGAAGAATATGTAAGACAAAATTCAGAATACGGAATTATAATAATAGAAGTATTGCAACCATTAGATGATGAATTACAAAACTTTATCGAAGGCAGAGAAGTTGAGAAACTAATATTTGTAGAACTTAATTATTCATGACAATTAGAAACTTACTTAACTTGAAAGTTATGATTAAATTGTGAAAAATGGAAATGAAAAATAGATAGAATTAGAAAGTATAATAATTATCCTTTATTTTTAGAAGATTTAAAATAAAAATATGCTAGAACAATATTTATGATTTATAGCTACAAATTGGTGGACAGTGATAATATCACTTTTAATAGTTATGGTTTTATTAAATTTTGCAAGTTGATTATTGGAAGAGGAGTTATCAACTTTATGAAAAAAACTTAAAATTCCAGGTTCTGTAAGATGAGCAACTTTTGATGCAGCAAGTTCTTCTTTACCCGAGTTTCTTACTGCATTAGTTTGACTTATGGTTTTATGAAATAAGTGATTGGAAGTTTGAATTTGAACTATTTGAGGTTCAGCAGTTTTTAATATTTTAATTATACCTGCTTTTGTATTATTGTTTTATAAATGAAGAAAACATATAAAAATTAGTTTATGATGAATAAAAAGAGATAGTATTTTTTATATTTTGTCTATTTTAATTTTTATTTTATGAATATTCTCTGGAGCATTAACTATTATGTGATTCGCCTTAGTTTTACTTTATATAGTTTATTTGATAACACTTTATAAACATAGTATAAAACATAGAAAAGCAAATGAAGAAGAAATTCAGAAAGATTATGATGAAGTTGCTGATAAAAAAGTTAATTACTTCTTGATCTTATTGGCTTTAATTTTGATTTATGTATGAGTCGAAGCCTCAATAGTTGGTGCAACATGGATTTGAGAAACTTTACATATTAGTATGTTGGTTATTTCATTAGCTTTACTTGCAGGTATTACATCTATTCCAGATACATTACTTTCAGTGAAATCTGCGAAAAAATGAGATGCTGATGCATGAATGTGAAATGCAGTTTGATCGAATATATTTGATATTTGTATTTGATTATGACTTCCTATTTTGATTTGAACTTT
>JALUXR010000058.1 GCA_027013285.1 Candidatus Altimarinota bacterium
CAACAAGAAAGTTTAACTCAGGAAAATCAAGAAGTTAATAAAACACAAGAAGAACTTTTTGCTACTATTGCTGAGTGAGTAAAAGAATATTATGAACAAAATAAGGATTCTTTATGACATATGTCATTGCAAGATATTTTTTTGTCTTACATAAGTTCTCAGGATAAAAATGAAATTATAGAACAGGTTAAGCAAAGATTATGAAGAGAAATTAATTTTGATGATATAAAAAATTTATATTTACAGTCGAACTATACTTTGGAACAGTCTTTAACAAAAGATGTTTTTAAAACTTTTAAAAGAAAAAATGCTGTTAAGTCTATAATTAATAGTTTTGATAATAAAATTAAACAAAAAATTGTTGAATTATGAATAAGTGAAAATTTTGATTTAAAACAATTTTTACCAGAAAATATAACTGATTATAGCCAAATAAATATTATTTTTACAAATATTAGAAACTATTTTACAGAATTTCTAAGTAAATTATCTAAAGAACAGAAATTACAATTAAAAAATGTAAAAATATTAAATAAAGAGATTTTAAATCAATTGATTCAAGATTGAATAATTACAAAGCAAGAAAGTAAATATTTAAAAAAAGAAGTAGGAGATGAAGTAAATTTTTCACAAGAACAAATTGATGAACTTTTTGATATTCAAAATACATTATTTAATGCAAATGTTGTAAATACTGCAGAACTTATTTCTGAAAAAGTAAGTTTGTCTGAACAAGATTTTTTAAAATTAGGAAATTTACCGGTTTTGTGAGATATTATTTGAAAATATAATGTAATAGAATGAAAAGATTTAAATAAAATTTGGAATGATTATATAAAAGTTGATTTGATATATGAACAAACTCAGGAAATACAAAATTGTGATTGAGATGAAGCTTGTGAAAAAAAAGTTAAAAAGCAAATTATTGAACAATGGTTAGGAGAAAAAAATAATTTTTTAAATTGGGTGAAAGAAGAAGAAAGTAATTATCAAGAAGCTGGTTTATCAAATATTTTAAGTAAAATATTAAATAAAGAAAATTTATCAGAAGATGAAATTATTACTTTGTTATCAATTTTTTGATTAAAAGATAAATATGTTGATCATACAGTAGATTTGATTGCAAGAATTTATAAACTTGATGAAAATCAAAAAGAAAATTATAAAAATATCTTAAATCAGTTTTTAGATCCTTGAATTCATGAGATAGATTATAATTGAAGAAAAATAAAGATAGATAAACAAGTATTTTTTCCTCAAGATATAGATTTTGAATGATTATTTAAAGTATCTCCTGAAGTTATTTTTACTATCAATGGTGATGATGTGGATTTTTTCTCAAATCTTTCATGATTAGATAAATATTTTACTGAAATATCTTACCAAGATAAAAATTGAGTAGAAAATAATGAAAAATTAAGTGGATGGACAAAAACTAAGATAGAATATAAAGATGAAAATTGAAATGATGAAGATGAGAATTGAAATAAATATGAATTGACTTGATACATATTAGAATGATTAAATGGAGAAACAGAAGTTTATGAAAATCCTTATTGGGTATGAGAACAAGAACCAAAATTATTATGAACAATTTATGAAAATTATACTGTTACAAATATTGAGAAACTTGAAGATAAAAAGTTAGTTTTAAATTCGAATGTTGATTTGAAAGATATAGTTTTATCTCATATTTGAGTAGTGGCAGAGGACAAAGTAAAAGAACATAATGAAGAAAAAATTAAAAAAATAGTCGAAGATACAAAACATACTGAAACTGAGAAACAGATAGAAAGCAAGGAAGAGAGGATAGAAAATTTTCATAAAGAGTTTTGAAAGTTAGAATGAGATGTTAATGCTGATTTTGAAGTAGGAACTGTTTTAGAAATAAAATGAATAAATTTAGGATATCCTTGACTAATAAATAATTGGTATTATGGAGAAATAATTAATATAAATGAAGAAGATTGAACTTATGTTTTAAAATTAGGTTGATGAGCTGTTTTACTTGAAGGTTGATCAGAAGAAATAACTGTTCCTATGGATGCAGGGATTATAAAAAATTTAAAATCTAAGAATTCTTGAAGTATTTTTAAGTTTAAAAAAATAGATAATATTGATAAATTTTGAAATTCTTTAAAAGATATAGATTTAAAATCAGATTATCAATGATTAGAAAAATGACTTTCTACTTGGAAATATAATATAGAAGTTAAAAATTGAAAATTGATAAATAAGGAGAATGATGAAGAAATTAAATTTATTTGAAATGATAAAAATTCTTGAAAAACTTGATGAAATTGGAATGATCATTTTGATGTTTATGGTATAGAGGTTCAATGAGATTGAATTTTATTAACTCATCCATTTGATAATAATTTTTCTAAGAAAGTAGATTTCAATACTTTTATGATGATTTTTATGCAAAATAAACTAAGTCCTTGGACTGAAAAAGAGTTTGGGACTATTCAACAAAATGCACAAGTTCAACCTTGAAGTGGATCAAAATGAAGATGGTTTGCTTTGGCAGATGTTTTAATGTCTTGAAAGCAAGTTTTTGAAAATATTAAATATTATTTTAAAGAAGATGATGAGCTTAGAGCAGCAGAAATGTATGAAAAAATGGCTAGTAAACTACCAAACTGGTGGATACTTGGTGATGTAAAGATGGAAGCAGCTGGAGAAAAACATTCTAAGATTTTTAAGAGAATTGAGAATGCAAAAGCAAGACTTGATAGAGCAGGGGAGTGAAAATGACCAAATCATGGTAAAGATGCTGCAAATATTATAGAAAGAGAAATTTTTAAGAAAGTGGAACAATGAAAAGATTTATGATATAGACAACAACTTAAAGCAGCTTGATATTTACTTTATGCTATTGAAAAGTGACCTAGTCCTTATTTTAGAGCTTTAGCTAAATATGAATGAAAATGATATTGGGTAAAAGCTTTATTATGAGAATCTCATTATCAAAAACGGAGATTAATTAGAGAGAAACAGGAAGAAGCATTAAAAAAAGATCCGACAAATGCTAAATTAAAGCAAGATCTTGTTTATTCAGAAATGTTTTATTTAAAAGATGCAGATGGTTTATGAGATAAGTATTCAAATAGATTTTGACCTTCTGTAGAATGATGAACTATAAATTTATATCAAGATTCAAAAGTAAACGAAGTATATGAATGAGAAGCTACAAAAGCAAATTATTATACTATTTATGATGGACTAAAATCTTATATTTCTAATAATAGACCTCCAAATTCTTTGTGATGATTAAAAGCTATCACTGAAGTAGTAGATTCTCAAGATAAATATGTGGATTATTATAAAATTATTAGTTCATTTATATTTACATGATATTTATATAATAATTTTAATGAGTGATTTTGAAATCAATTTAATAAAATATGTAGAACATATTGAGTTCCTATTTGATTATTTGCTACAGATAAATATTGATTAAATAAAGTCTTAACTATTTTTGATTATGTTGTAAAACAAAAAGGTATAAAACCTTGATGAAAAGATCAAACATTTACAGAATACCTTTATGGAAAGAAAAATTCAGATGATGTAGATGTTCTTTCTTTAAATTCAAAATCAACAAGAGATGGAATTTTTTGAAAATTAGAAGATTTTTGGAAAGAATATTGAAATGAAGTAGTTAATGTTTTGGATTATTCTGATACTACTCTGATTAATTATTCAGTTGATAAAGATATATCTGATAATAAAAAAGAAGTTTTATGAGATTATTTTGATAAAGTAAATGATAATATTATTGAGAAATTTGCTTTTGATAGTAAATTATTTAAAAGTTCTTATGCTCCATATTATCAAGAATGAATATTTAATATTCCAGCTTGAACATTTTCAGAAATTGCTTTAAATTTAGATGAATGAGATTTTGAATCAGATATAGCTTGAGTTGCACAATGAATGTGGTCTTGAGTGGTAAATAAATTAGATTGAATATGAGATTTAATTGTTGATGGTGATAAAAATACAGATACAGTTTATTCTTTTGTATTAAAAAAATATATAAATTGGATGTGAAGACTTTATAAATGAGATAATGAATCGTATTTGATAAAAGCTTTATTGACCTGAAAAAAAGAAGATTTAGAAAAAAATATTATAGAACTTACAAGAGAAACATACTGATATCATGGTAATTTACCGATAGAAATGGTAGAAGGATTAAATAAATTTGTAGAGGTGTTAGCTAAAAGACCAGGAAATATAAGAAAAATTTTAAATGATGTTTTTGGAGAAAATAAAGTTGAAAGAGCAGTGCAAATTAATTAAAAAAAGATAAATTGTTTAATAAAAAAAATCTTAGGAGTTGTTGTTTTCCTAGGATTTTTTTTGTTATTTTTCTATTTTTTAAAATTTGTCATATCAGAACAGAATGTAACACTTTTTTTACTTCAGTTAAAATACATTACATCTACACAGAAATTTTTCTCTTCAAATATTCCATTTCAACAGTTTGTATCAGTTCATTTAGAACAATCCATAAAACCTCAATTATTTTTATTTAGTAAATATCATCATCTTACTTGTCTAAAATATAATTCAGGAGAAAAATAATTTGTAGGTCTTGATGTAACTCCATGACAGGCTTTTACAAGTCAATCAGTAGGGTCTTTACATAAAAGATAATTCCAATCATTATCCACTATTGGTCATTTCAAATTTAAAGGATTATCCATTTTTTTTAAATAAAAATATTGTTGAGCTCATGTAATATCTAAAACATAACTTCAAGACTCGAACCAAGTATCATTTTGACATCCGTCATCTCAGCTATCTACCAATGGATTTATTTTTAACCAACATTGATCTTTTTTACCTCCCCATCTTTGCCAGTTTGTGTTTCTTATAGTAAAAACTCATTCCATTCATCATCTTGCAAAATTTATAGCTACTAATTTAGATTTAATTGTAGATAAAAAGTTATAAGATTTTCCCATAGTTTGGAATACTCATATTAATCCTACTCATATCATCATAATTACAACTAAAAGTTCTATTATTGTAAATCATTTTTTATTTATCATGCCTTATATTAATTTACATAAAATATGTTTGAAATCATTTATTTCTTGTTTCTAATACTTTTTGACTTGCTTTGTATCATGAACTACAAGTAAAAGTATATTCTTTTCCTTCTTTAAGTGTAGGTATTTTAGAAATATTTTCAATATCTATTATCTCTCCTTTCGGTATTTTAACTTTATATTGTAGTATATCCAAGTTTTGTATTTTATTTATGTTTATAATTTCTCATAAAATTATATCTAAATCGAAGTTTAGGCTATCAAATAATCATAAAATCTTTTTTATATTTTTAATTTTACTATCAGAATGTTCTTCTAAAGAACAAGTTTCTTGTATTTTAGTTGATAAATTGAAAGTTCATATTTTATTAGCTATTTCTATTATTTCTATTTTATCGTAACAAATAAGTGGTCTTATATTTAATTGATTATTTATTTTATCAAGTAATTCCATATTAGTCATAGTCTGTGTAGAAACTTGTCATAGATTTTCTCAATTTATTATACTATTTACTTTCAGTTTTTTAGCAAATTTATCTGCAATTTTGTATAAAAATATTTTAAAAATTATTTGTCTGTATCCATTTTCAATATTTTCTTTTATATGTTTTATATATTTTGATAAATCTAAACTAAATATTTTTCATTTAATAGAATATTTTTCTCATAGAAAAGAGTATATTTCATAAACTTGAGATAATAATAAATCACTTCAAGGAATGTTTAAAAACAAAAAATCTTGTTTAATTCATCTTTTTGCTGCTAAATATGTTGCAACAGGAGAGTCAATTCCTCCAGAAAATAGATTTAGTGCTTTTCATTCTATTCAGTATGGTAATCATCAAATTCAATTATAAGAATCTTGATTTGTCCATATCCAGACTTTATCGTTTAGTATTCTTATATTTATATTCAAATCAAAATCTTTGTATGATGCTTGTTTATCAAAATTATCACATACATATTTTCATAATTCCATTTGAATATCCATACTATTCATAGGAAATCTTTTATTTTCTCTTTTACAAGTTATTCTAAAAGTATTAAAATCATATAATGGAATAATTTTATTAATTAATTTATATAAACTATCTAAGTTGTTATCAATATCTTCTACAAACCTTATAACTTCTATTTTTTGTATTCAAAAAGTATTAAGCAGTATATTTAACTCATTTTTTTCTCAGTTTCAATGAACTAATAAATAAGCATTTCTATTTTCTATTTTAGAAAATCATTTTTCCTTTAACTGATTTTGAAATAATTGAACAAATCTTTTTCTAGTAGTTTTACTTTTCAAAAAAGTTTCTCAAAATTTTAAAAAATATAGCACTTTATTTTAAAAGTTAGTAATTAAATTTATTTTATAATTCTAAGAAAATATATTTGTCATTTTAATATAAGAAATAATCATTTTTTATTGTATCATATAAATTTTGCATTTGGTATGTTTATTATTTTTTTTGTAGAAATGCTATCAGTATACAATAAATCTCAATTATTTGAATATAAAAAAGTTATATTATTCCATTTAAATCAATATTTTATAGATATATCATTTATATATTTTATATCTAAATTATTGAAAAAAGATATTTTTGATGGAGATAATTTAATATCTTTTTTAGATATATATATAATGTTATTAAATTTCTTTTTTGTGTTACATATATATTTTTTAAAATCTCATATTTGTATATAATTACATTTATTTTTATTTAATCAAAAAATAGTAATACTTCTATCAGTTGTAAAGTATTTTTTTCAGTCAAATAAAAAAGAATTACTTTTATTTTTGGATATGTATTTTATGTTATATACTCATAGATTTTTACTAAATCATAAATCTTTTGTATATTTATATCCAAATACATAAAAATAAAAAATTGAAAAGACTATTATTACTAACAATATTAGTCTTAAAAATAGTCTAGAATAAATTAATCCCATAGTTTATATATTTTAGTTAAATTTATTTGATATCTATAATTTTAATTTGATATTCTCATTTTGGAGAGTCTATTGTAATAACAGCTCATTTCTTTTTTTCTTTTATCGCACTTCCTAAAGGAGAATGTAAAGAAATTTTATTATTAAATATATCTACTTCTCCAGTTCACACTATTTCATAAATTTCATTTTTTCCATCTCTTTCTATAGTTACTGTATTACCATATCAAATTGTGTCCATAGTAGTATTCTCTATGATTTTAACATTTTTAAGTAATGATTCTAACTCAGATATTTTTTTTTCAGCCATATTTTTATCTTCCATAGCTTGTTCATATTCTGCATTTTCAGAAAGATCTCACTGTTCTATAGCAGATTTAAGTCTTGTAAGTACCTCAGGCAATCCAACTTCTTTTAAGTTTTGTAAGTCTTTTACTAATTTATCATATCATTCCTTTGTAAGATGGTGTAATTCAGTCATTTATTTTAATATATTATTTTATAAATATTCTTTTATGTATAATTAATTTAACTATTTTTTCAATCAATTAAAATATATAGTAGATATAAAAAATGCTAAAGAATTAACTCTAGCACTTAATAATTATTTATCTTCATTTTTTTTAGCTCTTTTAATATCTTTTATTGTAAAATATTCTTTAAAGAATTCATCATTTGATGTTTTATAAGCTAATTTTGCAACTCTTTCTGAAGGTTGTGCTCATTTAGCTATCCAAGTTTTGATAGCATCTGTATCTATATCTTGTTTATGATTGATAGGATCATACCATCCTAAAATTGATTGATAACCAGAATGTGCTGGTTTTGTATGTTCAGTAAGAACTACTCTAAAGAATGCTCTATGAGTTCTACCATGTCTTGCTAATCTAATTTTTAACATTTAATATTCATTGTTTAAATAAAATAAATTACTTCAATTTTTGTCTTTCTTTATGTGCAACATGCTTTCTACAAGCTGGACAATATTTCTTCAATGATAATTTTGTAGGATTATTAACTTTATTTCTTGTAGTAGTATAGTTTAATCTACCACATTCACCACATTGTAATCATATTTGCATTACATTTCATTTTCTTGCCATAATGGGTTGTCGAATAATTTAAATAAAAGATATTATATTATCCAATATTTATTTCAGCTATTTTATTAAACAACGAAATAAATATCAAATAACTACATAGCACTGAGTGGAATCGAACCACCGACCTATTCCTTATGAGAGAATCGCTCTAACCCCTGAGCTACAGTGCCATATTAAAATTCGGTGAGAGAGGGATTCGAACCCTCGGTAGAGTTTCCCCTACGCTTCCTTAGCAGGGAAGTGGTTTCAGCCAACTCACCCATCTCACCAAACAGTTTTCTTATAATAAATATTTTACTTTATATTTCAATTGTTTTTTGAACTAAAATTATGTTTTTATATCTTTCTTTTTGAAAATAGACTTTATTTCTTTATACTATCAAAGATTTTAACATTAATAAAAATTTATGAAATTTTGGGATAGAGTAAAGGTGGATGTAATATCTGGTTATGGTGGAAATGGTTGTACTAGTTGAAGACAAGAAAAATATATTGCTTTTTGATGACCTGATGGATGAGATGGATGAAAATGATGAAGTATTTATTTTGTAGGAGATGAGTGATTAAGCTCACTTATAGATTTACATTATAAAAAACAAATTAAAGCAAAACACTGAGAGCATGGAAAAGGTTCTGATCAATATGGTGAAGATTCTCAAGATATTTTTGTAAAAGTTCCATTATGAACTACAATAAAAGATAAAAATACAGGAAAATTGATTTGAACTATTATGAAACATTGAGAAGAATTACCTATTGTAAAATGATGAAGATGAGGTCGGTGAAATATTCATTTTAAAAATTCTGTAAAACAATATCCTGATTTTTCAATGTATGGTGAGCCTGGTGAAAAAAAAACTTTGGAAGTTGAATTACAGTTAGTTTGAGATATGACTTTGATAGGGTATCCGTCAGTTGGAAAGAGTAGTATTATAAATACTTTATCAAATGCAAAAGCAAAAGTAGCTGAGTATAGTTTTACTACACTTGTGCCAAATTTGTGAGTTGTTAAACATAAAGATAAAGATTTTGTGTTGGTGGATGTTCCTTGACTTATAGAATGAGCAGGTGATGGAAAATGACTTGGTAATGAATTTTTAAGGCATATTTTGAAATCTAAAATTTGGACTTTTGTTATAGATATTTCTAGATTTGAAGATAGTTTGAAAGAATTAGAAATTTTAAAAAATGAGATAGAGAAATTTACAAACTTAAAATTAAAAGAAGAATTTCCTGATATAGTTTCTCAAGATATTGAAATTAAATATGAAACTAAAAAACAATGAATCCAAATGGATATTCTTTCAGAGTGAAAATTATTATTTTCTAAAACTTTAGTATTTTTGATAAATAAAATTGATTTAGTGCAGGATGAAGAAATTTTAGAAGAATTTGAAAAAGAATTAAGAACAAAAATAAATCACTTATTTTGAGTTAATACATGAAATATATTTATCTGACATTCGTGAAATAAAGAAATATTTAATAATTTTTTAGATGAAGTAATAGAACTTTTGAGAGAAAAAACTGAACAAAATACAGTATTTGATGAATATTTATTGCCAAAACCTGAATATTTACCAGAGGAGAAGGAAGATAGATATGTAAAAGACATTACAGAAACAGAGATTCCTAAGTTGTTAGAAGAAAATTATATCGATGAAAATCAAGCAAGTTTATTAAATGTATTTGAAGTTGCAAACAAGAAATTGGCTTATTATACTTATATTTTACCTTGGGGAAATAGAGAGGCTACAATGTTGTTTTTTGATGTAATGAAGAGTGAATGAATTACAAAATGGCTTTTGCAAAATGGTGTAATGATATGAGATATTTTGAAAATTAAATCTCCTTATGCTTGAGTTCAAGATAGATATATTACTTGGGAATTGTAAGAAAAATA
>JALUXR010000059.1 GCA_027013285.1 Candidatus Altimarinota bacterium
TCTATCAAATCATCTTGTCAAACAATTTTTTTGTGAATTTCATTTTTTACTTTTTCTAATTTTTCACCTGTTAATTTAATTTGTTCTAATAATTTTTCATTTTGTGTCATTTTTATTTTAATTAAGTTATAAATATAATGCTAAATTATCACAGACTATGTGTTACCAAAGGCAACAACTTACAAAATCAGATATTATCTGTAATTGAATTTAGATTTTCTATGATATATTACTACAATTATCCATTATCAATTATAAATTTTCAATTGCTTTAAGTAGTTTCTCCCTGTCTGTCACCAAATTCGAATATTTAAGTAGCTCCAGTCAGTTTATTATTTTTTTTATTTCACTATTTTGATTTAAATCTTCAAGTATTTCAGTATAAGTTTTACTATAAACATTTAAAATATTAAACTTTTGTTCTAATTTCTGTCTAAATACTTTATCTAATTTATTTTCAAAATCCTCATCATCAATATTTGGATATTCCAACTGTTGTTTTTCAAAGTCAATTTTATTCTCTTCTAATTGTTTATTTTCGTTTTCTATAGCATGGATTTCTCATATTTCTTCATCTTCTACATTTATATTTTTTTCTTTCTTTGAATTATTATAACTTTGAATCACAATAATCAATCAAGCAAATATTAATAGAGCTATAATTAAATATATTTTCGTATTATCTTGTATCTGAACTTTCTTAACTTCATTTTCAAAGTTTTGAATTTTTGGTTGTGAAGTATTTTGTTGAAGTGTCCTTACTCATCATACAGGATTATGAACTTGATTTTGTTGTGTTTGTGTTGTTTGTTGTGGTTGGTAATTTTGAGTATTATTCAACATTATTTTTGCTCAAGATATTTTTACATTTACAGTGTTTGTTTTATATTCTTTATTTCATACTTCTAATATCGCAGGTCAAACAGTATAATTTCAAGATTTCTTAGCAGATAAAGATAAAACTACATTATAAATAGTTGTATTCACTGATTTAGTTTGTCCATTTACTATAGTTACTTGAGAAGATGAACTTTGAAATTGTCTTTGTCAAACCACATTAAAATATTCTAATCAATTAATTTTCTTAATTTTTACCTGAGCATTTTGATCAATAGTTAATTTTAAAGTTAACTGAATAGGATTATTTATATTCACATTTGTAGTATTTGTTGACAAACTAGCATCAAAAGCAAACACATTTGATATAGCAAATACAAATAACATAAATCAAACTATTATTTTTTTCATTTTTATATGTTAAGAAATAAAACTGATTGTATAATAAATATATTATGTTAAATTTCCGTTAAGCCTTTGTGAAAACAAAAATGATAATAAAAAGTTATCAAAAACAGCTATATTTGTAATTTATAAATTATTTGTCAAGTGTGTATACTATGTTTTTTATATTATATCTTTCCTAATTTGTTATTTTCTTAATTTTATGTATTATTTAATCAGTTAATTGAAGCACTAAGTATTTGGGACTACACCCAATATTTGGACTTCCAACTACTCGATGGATTTACATCACCAAATGTGAGCTATCTATATCGAGGGTATTTCTAGAGCAGTTTATATAAACTAGCTTTAAGTATAGAGTTGTTTTATATCAACTGTTCTAGTTAT
>JALUXR010000060.1 GCA_027013285.1 Candidatus Altimarinota bacterium
TTAAAATATTTTTATATTTGAAACTATTTTTTCTCAGATAATTCAAGGTTTGTAAGTAATTATAAATGTTTTTCAATTTACTTGTTTTATGATGTAGCTAAATTGTTTTCTTTTAAGAAATTCATTTATTTCATCTTTTGATAAATCTGTTTTACAATAATAAACTTGCACATCTGGAGAACTTAGTTTTCAAGTCTTCCAGTCTGCAATATTTACTACTTGTTTACAGTTTAATCAACTTACTCCAAAATCTCTTTTTGTAATTTTAGATTCATATTTTACAGATTTTGGCATATACAAAGTGTAAGAAAAAGCTCTAGATTTATATGACAAATATTTACTTTCATCTATTTTACTAGATTTAATATCTTTTTGAGTAATTTTTAGAGATTGTAATTTTCATATTAAATTATTTGTTCAGCTAATTGTTAATTTACAAACTAGTTTATTTGAATCCTTATCAAAACCTTCTACAGTATAATTTTCTCAAGTATTTGAAATATTTAAAATAGTTCTCATTTGGTAGTTTTGATTTTGACATGCATTTTTTATAAGTTGTTGTTTTAACTTTTTTGTGTTTATAAGTGAGATATTATTTATATATTTATAAATATTTCAACTTAGTGGACTTAAGTTATATAAATAACTTTCTCATAAAATAGAATATTGGTTTGTTTCTGGTAGTTTATAAAAAACAACTCAATTATTATTTACTATAGTTGTAAATTTATACATTTTGTATTGTTTTTTTAATTTTCAACAATCATATAAATCACTTCATTTTTGACATTTAAAATATGATATTTCAGCTATATTTGTGATTGTTGTATTTTCTCAAGATATATTATTTCAAGTATTTTGAGTTCAAGATAGATTTTCTCAACTTAATAGATTTCAAGTTTCTGTCTGATAAATAACAATATTTCAAGATAAATCTTTTACTTTTAGATTATTATTTTCTAAATCTATAACTATTCAATTATCAGAATAATACTTATTTTTTTCTACTTTTGTTTGATTATCTCAAGTTCAGGTAGTTTCACTTTTTCCTGTGCTTTCTTGAATTTTTGTAATATCCAAAACTGGCACATTATCTGGGGAAAATCAAATAATTTCTCATTTAAATTTAATATTTTCATTTTTGTAAGATCATAAATCATATTTATCTGATTTTAAATACATTTTTTTGTTATTAAATATAGTTTTGTAGTTTGTTCATACACTTATATCATAATCTATTTGTTGTATTATTAAATTTCAAGATATTAAACTATTTGTATAAAATTTATTGGAATTATTTTCTCCACTTTTTGTAGCTACGATGTTTCAAGTGCTAGAATGGTTGTTTATTGGTGTTATTTTTATTTTTAATATTCAAGAAAAGTATAATCATACAATTCATAAAATTATTATAATAGTTGTAAGATAAAGTCATATTGAAGAGCTTTTCTTTTTTCTTCTAGCCATATTTTATGTAGTTTTATAAAACTAAATTCAAGGAAGCCTGGATTCGAACCAGAAACTCAGGAGCCGAAATCCTAAATTTTGCCAATTAAACTACTTCCTCATAGATTATGATATATTTGTAATGTTTTGTCATCTGTTTTCAAGAAATAG
>JALUXR010000061.1 GCA_027013285.1 Candidatus Altimarinota bacterium
TACAATTTGCTGAGTATTTAAATCAAAAGTAAAATTATTTCCTTGTAAATATTGATGGCTATTTTTATTTACTATTAATTGAAATAATCTTTCAGATTCATATATGGTAATCATTGTATTGCCACGGTTACCTTTTAGTTTTCTATATATTAAACTCCAAAGCATTTGATTTGGTGATTGAATATATTTTATTTCATCCAATGCTTCCCATTCAGTTACTCCGTTAGGATAGACTTGAAAAGGCTGAATTAAAATTCTAAAAGTTAATGACTTTTGTAGCCGTGTCTTTAAAAACTGATGATTATCATTGTTATCTAAAAAAAGAGTGTTTGTTACCTGAAAAATACCATAAAATTTTCCTTCTCTAATTCCTTGTGAAAAATTTTGTTGTAAATAAAATATTACAAAATTGCCTACTCTAACTCTACTTCCATCTGCAATCATTCCCATCAAATTATTTTCTGTTGCATAGTGTAAATTAGTAGTAGTTACATTATTGAAATCTATATATGTATTACCAGCATCTGTTCCAGCAAACAAAATACTCTAAATGATATTTGAAGGTGCTTGAATCAACTACGAAAACATGTGCTGTTGTCACTTAAAACTCTTTCTTAAATACAAAAATATACTCATGCTTAAAGATATAGTAGTCACTTTTTAAAGCTCTATATCTCCATATGCCACCAGTTCCAAGCTTTCCACGATTTCCCTCAACATTTTTTACTATTGTTCCTTTTAGTTTAACTTTGAAATTCCTTTTTATCATATCCATACAATAAAATCCAAGAGGGATAACTTCGCTATTTTTATAAACATCTCCAATAACTACTGCAAAATATCTATTTTTATCAAGATATTTTAGAGTATTTTCACATACAATTTTAAATTTCTTAACAAATTCATTGATATTATCAATTTGACTTAAATCTTTTTCATCTTCTGTAAATTTAACTATGTCCATATATGGTGGATGCATCAAAACAAATTGGACACTTTTTTGATTAAATTTTTTTAATGAAGACAAAACTGCATCATCTACAGCTTTTTCCTCTAATGAGTTACAAAAATTGATACTATAATCTTGATAGATTAAATTATCGTTCATTTGAGTATTTACATACTCTATCATTTTAGGATTTATATCAAAACCTATATATTTTCTTGATAATTTTTCACATTCAAATAGTGTTGTGCCACTACCCATAAACGGTTCTATCACTATTTCATCTTTTTTTGTATATCTTCTAAGAAGTTGATTTGGAATTTGAGGAATAAAGTTACCATGATAAATATTTTTGTGTTTGCCACTTTTATCTCGTTCATTAATTAACCACAGGCTATCTGTATTTATATCACATTCTTTCCAATTTTGCAAATCTATATCATTGTATTTCATACTTCAATTATATCTTATAATTATTTGATTTTTTATAAAGTAAATTTTTACCTATGGCTTGGGCATCACTTAACGAGAGCGCGGGTGAGTAGTGATTTCAACTGAAAATTTTAATTTTCTGATGAAATTGTCTGCTCCTCCCGCTTGTTATCTGGCGCTACGTGACAGATGACCAGTGGGCGTTCAGCCCGCGCCCC
>JALUXR010000062.1 GCA_027013285.1 Candidatus Altimarinota bacterium
TTTTAAATCAAAAATTTTTGTCTACAATGTTTTTAAATTTCTTTTCTTCTTTGTTTAATAATGTTTTTATATCTGTATTTGAAGAAAGAACTTCATTACTTTTTTTATAAGTTGATACTATTTCTGTCGGTGTATATTTTTCTTCACTATTTTTTTTTTGTTCTTTTGGCATATTTGCTTCTATTACTTTTGAAATAGTATCCATATTTATAATTCATACATTGATTTTTTTATTATTTTGAGTTTGTTCTTCAATAGAAAATGTATTTTTCTCAAAATCTTTAATTTTAGATTTTTCTACTAATTTTTTGAAATTTTTAGTTTTGAAATAATTATTTAGTTTATTTGTTAAATCTGTCTCATTATTTCAAAATGTGTTTAGATAATTTAAGACTGGATAAGATAATTTTCATTTTATTCATATTTGAGTTATAGAATCTTTTCAAGTTAAATTTTTTTCAAATCATTTACAGAAAATACCATTTTTATTTTTTTTGATATTTTCTAGAGTTAGATTATTTTTGAAATATTTAAGGACATTTTTAAATTTCTTTTCTTCTACAGCTTTTTCAAAATCATCCCATCCATTTTTAAATCAAAGAAACTCAAGTAATTTACTTATAAGTTTTTTAAAATATTTCCAAATTCAGATAGATTCTAAAGTTTCTTGCAATCAAATGATAGTATCAGCATTTTTAAAAACTAACTTTTGGCATTGTTCTTTAAATGCTTTTACTCATTTTTTGGCATTTTTGATTTCTTCTCATAATCAAGCTAATACTGAAACTTTTTTTATTTCTTCTTTTGTTATAAGATGTCAAGCTTTATCAAAAATATCTTTTGTATCTTTATCTATTTGTGTATGATTTAATTCTATATTTTTATTTTCTTGATTCTTTAAAATCTCGTTTTTAATTTGTTCTTTGTTTAAATCTTTTTTAATAACTTTTAAAATAAATTCTGAAAACTTTTCTGGATTCATAAGTAATTCATTTTTATCAGAGTTGGTTTTATTTAAGTTATTATTTATTACTGTATTTATTAAATTTATTTTATCTAAAAAGTTTATTCAATTTTTTGTAAATTCAATATTTCATAAACTATTTAATATTTGAGTAATATCTAAAAAAATTGGTAATTTTCAATTTGTTTTATTGTAAAGTTTTACTAATGTTAAAGTAAGTCATGTAGCCATATTTCTTGTAGTATCTTGAGATATATTTGGTATTTGATCTGTAAAATATGCATAAAAAATAGTATCTATATTGTTCATAAATTTTTCAGGATTTTTTCAGCTTTTTTCTAATTTAGTTGATAGGGTAGTTCATTTTACTAATTCAGCTGATGAAACATTTTGTTCAAGTTGTTTATTTATAAATTTTTGTAATTTTGAAAGTTGTTTTTGTGTATAATTTTTTGTAAGAATATTTGTTTTTAAATCTTTAATCTCTTCATTTGTTAAAATTATCGAAGCTGATGTAAGTAAATCTTTTTTTTGTTCAGCTTTAAGTAATTCATACAAAAATAAACTAACTTCTTTTAATGGTATTTGTTTTGTTAAATTTTCAAAACTTT
>JALUXR010000063.1 GCA_027013285.1 Candidatus Altimarinota bacterium
ATTTTGAAACAAACTTGAAATTATATTTTGTTAAATGCTTATTTTGATTTATCTAAAAAAGTGGAAAAATACCATTCTGATGTAGATAATATTGAATTTAGGGAAAATAAACAGCCAAAATGATACACTTGTGGGAGTTTCTTTAAAAATCCTGATAGAGAAAATTCAGCTTGAAAACTTATTGAATTGGTTTGATTAAAATGATATAAATCATGATGAGCTTTTTTTTCTGAAAAACATGCAAATTTTCTTATGTCAGACGGGACAGCTACTTACGATGATTTGTTAAAATTAAAAGATTTAGCAAAAAAGGAAATAAAAGAGGAATATTGATATGATTTGGAAGAAGAAATTAGGATAATTAAATAATTGATAACAGTTATTTGTTTGTTTTTGTTCCCGGACTCAAAGTTTTTAATGACTGATTAAATTATGCTTATTATTTTACTTTCTTAGTAATAGAGTCCTAGGACAAGTGCTTTTTATTTTTAAATTGTATTTTATGAACATAAAGAAAAAATTATTAGTTAGGTTATTGCTGTTTGTTAGCTGATTTTTTTTGTTTTTTTATAGTTTTTTGACTAATGATTTAAAAAATAAAGAGATAAACCAATGAAATATTATTTTTGTTCTTGATGTTTCAAATTCTATGAATGTGCAAGATGTATTTTATAATCATCATCAGGTGTCAAGACTTGAACTTGCAAAACAAATTATTGTTAATAATGTCCAAAATAAAGATTTAAAATTTTGACTAATAGTTTTTTCAAATAAATTTAAATATTTTATTCCACCAACTTTGGATAAAAAGATTTTTTTAACTTATTTAAAAACAGTAAATACAAATATTTTGGATTGATGAAAAACAAATTTTATCAAATCATTAAATTGATTATCGAAAGTATTAAATCCTACTGATGTTTTAGTTATTTTGTCTGATTTTGATACAAAAGAAAACTTAAATAAAATAAATATAAAAAATTATACTTATAGTATAAAAATTTGAACAAAACAATGATGACTTGTAAAAGATAAAGAATGAGTTTCTATGTATAGAGATTGAGAATTTATTAAATCTAATGTTTGAAATAAATTTATCTGAAATAAAGTTTATAGCTATACTTCTTATGAAGAATGAGAAATATTACCTTTTTTAAAAAATTTTAAAAATCAGAATCTAATAAAAAGTAAAGAAAAAAATAATATTTTAGAAATACTATGATTTGTGTTTATAATTATTGCCTTTTAAATTATAATTTGACTTATAAGTATTTAATTATTATAATATTGGTAATTTATTGTATTATTTATTAGTTTATGAAAAGAATATTTTTATTTCTTGTTTTATTTGTATTTTTTTCTTCTTTATCTATAGGTTTTTCTAATCCTTTTGCATCTACATCTGTTAAGACTGATATTTATAGTATTATGAAAAATAAGTATGAAAATGAATCGTCTGAAGTTTCTTCTGATTGAATTTCTGTTTTAGCTCAAGAATATTGAGTAAATGAATCTTATATTTCAGATATTTTAAAATGAAATTTACTTGCTTGTTCTATTTGAAATAATAATTTATTAAATAAATTAAATATAAATACTTGAAGTGATTATAAAGAAGAAGATTATCTTGCTTGTTATAAACAGATAAATAAACAGTTTAATAATTATTTAGATTTAAAAATCACACAGAAAAGTTTAAGTAATTCTTTACTATCTGAAAATTTGTTAGCAAATTGAAAGGATGATGATAGTCCTTATGATTTAGTTGTAGATGTTCAAGATCTTAGTGATGTATTATTTAAGACAAAAATGAAAAAAATACCATTTTGAAAAGTAAATATTTGAAAAACTTGAAAATCTGCGGCAAAAAGTTTGTGAATATGAAATGATTGAAATGATACTCCAACAAGTCCTTCAGCTCCAACAAGTTCTTCAGCTCCAACAAGTCCTTCAGTTCCGACAAGTCCTTCAGCTTCGACAAGTCCTTCAGTTCCGACAAGTCCTTCAGCTTCGACAAGTCCTTCAGCTCCAACAAACTCAATAAATACAAGAAATCCAGATATTCAAATATGAAATCAATGTTGAAATGTTGGTTCTAATAAAATAGTTAATAATTTAAAAAATATAGATAATTCAAACAATACTAGTATTAATTCTGATATAGATAATTTAAAAAATATAGATAACTCTAATTGAAATAATGATGTTGCAAATAATATAAAACAAGATAATTTGTTTAATACATTTTGATTAACTTGAAATAAATGATGATTTATAGATTGATTATTTACTCCTTTTTCTTGAGATAATAATTGATGAAATTTAAATTTATGATGAGCTTGATGATGAGGTTGATGATGTGCTGGACAAGATAAGCTTTTATCAGTTTGTTTTAAGTTGGTTCCATCTGGACCAAGATGACCTGTCTGATGAACCTCGTTTGTTCATTCTATAGAACAAGAGATAGATAAAATTTGAGATACATTGAAAGATATTAAACAAA
This sequence comes from Candidatus Altimarinota bacterium, assembly GCA_027013285.1. GTDB lineage: Bacteria > Patescibacteriota > Gracilibacteria > Absconditabacterales > Absconditicoccaceae > S009-33. The sequence continues at coordinate 2,504 of JALUXR010000063.1, forward strand.
GTTTTATAATTCCTGCAGGTCATGGTGATGAGGCATTGGATATTGATTTTAAACATATTAAATTTGCTAATATTATGGCTTTTAATATAGTTTTAACATCCAAACCAGTATTTAATTTTAAAGAAGATAAGAAAACTGAACAAGAAGCAAATGTTGCTGATACAGAATGTTCTTGAGTGCCTCATAAATTGGCAGTAATGTATTCAAGATTAGGTATTGCTTATTGTTTGAATAAATGATTAGATAAGGATAAATATTTATTTACAAATGTATCTACTGTTAAAATTCCTTTGAATCCTAGTTTAAAACCTATTAAAAATACTAATAGTACAGATGGAATTTATAATGAAGAAAAAAATTATTCTCAATTTGTATGAAATATATTATGATTTACAACTAGTTTAAATAAACTTATGTGAACTTGGTTAAATTCTTCTGTTGCACTTGAAGCAAAATCTGAATAAACTATGTTTTGACATAAAATTAAATATTTGTAAAATATATATAATAAATTTATTATAAATATAAAAATAAATGAAAAAAATAATAAAAAAACTTATACTACTTATATGATTTCTATTTGTATGAAGTTTTTTTATTTGAAATAATATATCTTTTGCAGATCCAGCTTGAGCTAATATTCAAAAACCTGCTGATACTCCAAAAACTGCTGATACAAACTTATGACTTTATCAAACTTTATGAAGATCACTTTATACTGTAACTTGGCCACTTATCGTGATAGCAGGGCAGTTTATGGATAATCAAGTTGTGTATGGTAGTTTTGTAGGTATGGATACATTGCTTTGGAAAATATGGAATGTAATGAGAACTTTTGCAAATTATATTATTTGATTAATACTTATTTTTTCGATATTTACTCTATTCCTCGGTTGAAAATTAGAACAATTTAATCCTATAAAAATTATTCCTCAGCTTGTAGTTTCTGTGGTTTTGGTGAATGCAAGTTGGTTTTTGATATGAGCTTGTATAGATGTTTCAAATATTTTGACATATTCTTTGGGGACACTTCCTATAAAAATAGCTTGAGGAAAAATAAAAAATTTTGATAAACAAACTATACCTACTTTTTGAATCTCTTTACAAAGTTGAAATAAACCATTGCAGACAGGAATTTATAGTAAGGGTAAGATTTTACCGTTTTGTGAAATCAAAGCTCTTTCAGGGGATAATTGAATTAAATATATTTGAACAACTTGATGATGTGTAGTTGAAGAAAACATGAAATATTATAAAGTTCCAAAAGCTTGAGTAACAATATCTAAAGGTCAAAAAATTTCTTCAGTATTAAAAAATAATAAAATTCCTTGAAAAACTTTTAAAGAAATTCAGGATAAACTATGATGAATGACTTGAATTTTATGATCATTGTATTGATCTATTACGAATTTGTGAGCTGATGTGAATTATCAGCCTGGTGCTTCTACTAGTATGACTATGGGGCTTATTTTAAAATTATTGTTTTTGTTTGCTTTGGTAATCCCATTATTTACTTTAGCTGTTTTGTTGATAGTTAGAGTAGTGGTTTTGTGGATGTTTATTATAATTTCTCCTATAGTATTTTTGTTTACTTCTGTAAAAAGTTTTGAAAAATTTTTGTGAGAAAAATGAAAATTATCTGCATTATGTTGTATGGTTTTTATGCCTGTGATAGTAGTATTTGCTTTAAGTATTTCATTTGTATTTTTATCATCTTTGAAAAATATGCAGATTTCAAATGAATTTTGAATTACTGGGAAATGAAACACAGTTTATATTAATATAAATTGAACAAAAGATAATCCAAAAAATGATATACAGATGACTTTTAAGTGATTTAATTGAGATTCTTCTATGAATTCATTATTTTTACAGTTATGAGATACATTATCTTGGATAATTAGGAGTATTTTTAGTATTTGATTTATGTGGGTAATTGTATTTGCTGCATTAAGAAGTTGTAAAATCACAAGATGAATTGCTAGTTCTATTCAAAATTTTTCTCAAAGTATAGCAAAAGCTGCTCCTGTAATTCCAACTTGAATAGCATGATGACAGAGTATTTCTTCACTTTGAGCTTGATTAGAAAAATTAGATGCTTTACCTAGATCAAAACAACAAAAACAATTTCAAAGTGGAATATGAGAAATTATAAAAGAATATCAGAGAAATACATCTTGAACTTGAGATGCTCATTATATAGCACAGACATCTAAGGCAGTTTCTACTAAGTTT
>JALUXR010000064.1 GCA_027013285.1 Candidatus Altimarinota bacterium
GAAAAATCTTGTTACTCAAAGTGTTACTATGTTGCAATTACCTGATACTGATAAAACTAAATTAGTTAATATATTTAAAACTAATTGATATAGTGATATTACGAAAATAGAACAAAATGAAAATTTAGCAAAGGCTTTGAAGCAAATGTGATTTTCAGATGATGATATTATTATGTTGCTTGCAAATAAGGTAGAATGAACAGGAATAGAGTGAGTTTCTGAATGAGATATGAAAGCAATAAAAAAATTATTAAATTAATATCAGTTTAAAAGCTGGTATTTTTTTTATAAAAAATCATTTGATTTATAGTAGTTATATCAGTATCTTATAGTAAAATTTTGACAAAAAAATAAGTTTAGTTATTATAAAATAAAGATTTAATTTAGAAATTTATAGAAAAATATGTTAAAGAAAATTATATTATTGATTGTAATTTTGATATCTTGATATACTCAAGCTGAATATTATGAACCAAATGCGGGTATTCAGAACTATTTGACTGATTTGACAAATAATTTTGTGAATATAGTTTCATATGCTCAAGCCTGACAAGCTGTTCCAACTAATTTATTTACTTCTGTGGCAAATGATTTTTCAGTTTTAAAAAATAAATTACCTCAAGAGGATCCTTCTTTCAAGGTTGTTTATGAAAAATGTGAAATAACTGCTAGAGCACTTTCAAATGGTTATACTAAAGAAAAATTAAATACTTTTAATGCTCAATGTTTTGGTCCTTGGAAAAGAATTTCTAGAATAATATTTACTAAGTATAAAGTAATAGCTAAATTAAAAGCTTATCCGACTAATGGAAATGCTCCTTTGACAGTAACTTTTGATGCAAGAGCTTCTAGAGATCCGTCTGATAGAACTATCCCAATTGATAATTATTATTGGTATTATACTAATTCAGCTGGTAAAAAAGTATTTATGGGGCAAGGTCCATTGATTAAATATACTTTTGATACACCAAATTCTTATGTAGTTCATCTTACTGTAAAAAGTGTAAATAAAAATTCTGAGTGAATTTTAGATTGATCTGCAAGCACAGTGATTACAGTAAATCCGCCTATAGCAAGAATTAATTTGTATATAAATTGAATAAGAGCTAATGTAAATTCTTATGTAAAAGTTTCTTCAGCAGAAGGGAAAGCTTGAGTTTTGTTTGATGCTTCTTGAACAACTCCAACATGAGAAACAAAAATTATTTCTAGCACTTGGATTGTAAAAAGAAATTGAAAAACTATTTATAAAAATACTATACCAGATTATCCTTGATCTATAAGAATAAAATTACCAGAAAATGGTTTTTATTTTGTAACAATCTCTGTATTAGATAATACTAGAAAAAAATTTTCTAAAACTTATAAAGTAATAGTATCAAATCCTGTTGCAATAGTTAAAGTTAATCCTAAATTATGAGATACTTCAACTAAATTTACTATAGATGGTGGTAGGTCATATTCTGTTAATTGAAATATAAAACTTTATAAATGGACTATTGTATGACCAAATTGAAATAAAATATATACTTCTGAATGAAATACTTCTTTTTCATATAAATTTAAGTTGCCGGGTGTTTATTCTATAAAATTAGAAATAGAAGATATAAATTGAAATAAAAATGATGATACTTACAAACTTTTAGTAAGTTCTACTCCGCCTGTTGCAAATTTTATTTATCAAAAACATGATAATTGGGCAAAGCCATCTACTTTTATTTTTGATGCTAGTTATTCTTATGATGTAGATACTAAATATTGAGATAAATTATCTTATATTTGGAATATTTCAAATTCAAAAAATATTAAAACCCAACTTATAAATGGTGGAGAAAAGATGATTGCTCAATTTAATAAAAAATGAGTTTATAATGTTACCTTAACGGTAAGAGATAAATATTGAAAAACTAATTCAATTACTAAAAAAATTAAAGTAGAATCAACTTTAAGACCTAAAGTTTCTATAAATCCTAATTATACTATTTTATGAAATCCAATATGAATTAATGTTACTACAAATAAACCAGTAGCTTATTATGAATATTATTATGGAGATGAACAAAGTAGTAAAACACAATCTTCTTTTATGGAACATATTTATAAAAAAGTTTGAGTATTTAAATTAAGAGTAGTAGCTTTTTCAATTGATTGAGATAGTAATTCGATAACTAAAAATGTTTTTGTAGGGCAAAGGTGATATCCCTTAGCTATTTATAATGTATATAAATGAAAAAATGAGCAATTACCTTCTACATTTTGTAAAGTTAGAAAAGAAAATTCTACATGATTTACATTTGTAAATGCTTATGAAATTTCAAGGCAATCTACTTTTACTATAAATGCTTCAAATTCTGTTAATTGACAATGAACAAAGAATTTATTACAAATTTATTTTAAGAAAGATGATTCTTCTGAATATATTTTAAAATCTATATTGAATGTTAAGTTTGATGAATTAGGTTGTAATAAAATTACTTTGTATGCTAAAGACTTAAATACAAATAAATTAGATAAGAAAATTATATATTTTAAAGTAGTAGATGCAAAACCAGTTATAAAATGAATTTCAATGTTTTTTCCACAATATTGAGGACAACAATGATGAGCATTTAGACCTAATATTTGAAATTCTAATACTCCTAAAAATTTATTTACAAAATGATTTGATCCTTTATTGGTTAAATTACAGGCAAAAGGTGTATATGATCCTGATTCTCCTTTTATAGCTTATTATAGATGGTATTATTATAGAAAATGAGATAGGTCAAATTTAATAAATGTTAAAATAACTCCGTATAATATTCCAGAAATTGTTTTTTCATTACCTAAAATTCCTTGAACATATATATTTTGAGTTGATGTATGTGATGTAGATTGAAAATGCACAAATTCAGAAAATTATTTACATGCTAGGCCTACTGTAAATATACCACCTAGTGAATCAAATCCTAATTATCCACAAGTTAATTCAGTTAGAATCGATTATAATTGAGAAAAATGAGTGTGAGAAGTTAATGTTTGAGATAAAGTTAATATACATGTTAATACAACAGTTTTATCTAATAATCCAGATTTTTCAAGTTCTAGAACTATAGAATATGATTTTAATGATGATGGAAAATATGATTTAATAACAAAAAAAATAAATATTAGTCATATTTTTACAAAACCTTGTGTAGATGAGTTAGGGAATATTAAAAGATGTAAAATAAAAGTTAAAGTTCTTTATAGATGATATGCTTGAATTTGATTTTCTGCACCATTTATTATAAAAAAATGATTGAAGCCATTAGTAGATATAAATGTGAAAGGCCAGGATTTAATATTTAATGATATGTCTTTATGAGATATTTATAAAAAGAAATTATGTTTTTGATTAAGAGATTGTATAAAAGATAAGAAGGATTATTTAATTACTCATAAAGCTTATTGACATATATATTATCCTACTACATGAACTAAATTATTGTTATTTGAATTTAAAGATAAATATTGAAATAAAAAAATTCTTAAAAAAAGAATATTTATTAAAAAAAGTCCTGCTGGTTCAATTTTACTCACATTACCTAAATCAACTACTAGTAGCTGAGATGATTATAATATAGTTGTAGCTTGAATGTATAAAGATTCAATAATTTTATATTATAAGTCTAAAAATAAGAATTGTTATATTGATAAAAATATTAGTGTTGATACAAATGGTGATTGAAATACTACTGATGATAAAGATTTACTTTGTAATAAAATTTATAAATTAACTTATAATTTATGATTACCAAAAGTATGATTATTGATTCACGATTGAAAAAATCTTAAGAAAATTAATATAACTTTTGCTAATATTCAAGTTGCATTGCCAATTAAATATGAAAAATATTATAATATGTTGCAATGATTAATTTATAAATATTCCGGAAATTCTTCTAGTAAAGTTGTATATTTGGTTAAACTTTTGTCAGATTTGTTAAATAATATTACTGATAAAATAAATAGAGCTTCTATATTATTAGAATTACATGATGTTATAGCTAAATGAATTGATTGAGTAAATTCTAATGATGTTATAAAAATAAAATCTATTATAAGTTCTTTATCTGATGTGGCTACAAATGCTGCTTTGTCTGATGGAAATAGTACTGTAGATGATAGTATATCAAGTATAGAAATGTATTTTGGAGATGATAATAATCAAATAAATACTCTATTAGATAGCTTGAAAAACACAACAAGTAAAGAAAAAAGAAAAGGAATATTACAAAAAGTAATGAATTTATGATTAAAATATCATAAAGATGGTACCATAGATGATGAAACATTACAATTGATGAAATGAGATATATGTACTTTGTTAAAATATTATGA
>JALUXR010000065.1 GCA_027013285.1 Candidatus Altimarinota bacterium
CTTTATTAAAAAACTTAATTTCATCTATTTTCAATTCATCAAATTGTAATTCTCACAACATTTTTTCTAATTTTTCTTTAAACAAATTATAATCAACTTCATTATTTATTTCAAAATTATTTCTATCTAAACTAAATTTTATATTATTTTCTTCAAAGAAACTACTTAATTTTGAAATTATTGAATATTTTTTAGGTGATAATTTTTCCATAGTATTTATTTTAGAAATTAAATTGGAGCACTAAAATATATTTTTTTAGTTAAAATACAACATAAAATAAAACTTTTGTTAATAATGTAAATATTTGTTTCATTTGAATTTAAACTTAAATTCTATAGGCTAACAATATTTACTATTTATTTTAAAATAATGCAAGAATTTATAAAAAAGAACAAAAACTATCTAATAACTGGTGTAATTTTTTTGATACTAATTATATTAGCTGGAATTATTTCACTTAAAAAAACTTACACACCAAAACCTAATTATTTCACTAACACCTGAACAACTCAAGAAAAAGTAAAAGAAACTATTAGTTTTACTAAAGAAAAAAATAATAATATAACTTTGAATAAAGTTCTATATTTCCCACAAGGTAGTCAAGAAATTCAATATTCAGGAAATATCTTAAATTATAAATTTGTAGAAGTTAATAAGTTAGAAGCATTAGAAAGTTTATTTAAAGATACTAAATCTAATTCGGACAATCATAAAACATTGAAAAATAATGTAAAATATGCTCGGATTCAATATTTGTCTTTTAATAATAACATTAAAAAAATCTATTTTCCAAATAGACAAGTTATAGCTAGTTGATGTAATATAATTTCGTCTTGAGATTACATAAACATAAAAGATCTAAGTCATAAAATTTGTAAAATAGCAATTTTTCCTAAATTAAATAAAAAATATCAATGTTATAATATTGAATGACTAGGTTATGAAAATTGTAATTTTGGAAAAAATGATGTTGTAATTTTAGTAATAAAAGCTAAGCCTAAAACTTATAATTTAAAACAATATATTAATTCTTATTTAACAAATACATACAGTATTATAAATAAATTTACTAATTACATACATACTTATTCACTTATAAATATTCCTACAAAATTTCAAATAGAATGAAAAATACAAAATATTAAACTATATAAGATTTTAAAAAACACAAAAAATATAAGTTCTAAGACAGCAAGTGAATTTTGAATTAAACAAAAAACTTGAACAATTTTAAATAAAATATTCCCAAATAAATTACCAAAAAGTTTATCTTGAATACAAGTTTATAAAGTCAAAAACTTTAAATTAAATTATCTTTCTTGAAATACTGAAATTGATTTTAAACCAAAAGAAGACTGAAAATATTTAATATATTTTGTATGAAAATATAATTATCATTATTTTACAACTTTTGAAGTTAAAAATAATTTTTCTAAGAATGATTTTAAATATGAAATAAATAAATACACCTTTTCAGCTAATTTTAAATATATTTTTCCTTTTAATAAAAAACAAACTGAAAAAAATATAAAGAACTTTTTTAAACCATATGAAGTTAAATTTGATTGGTGATCAAATAAAGAATTTAACATATATTATCATATTCCACCTAAAAAACTTTTTTCAGGAAGTCTAGTTATAGAAAATGCTATCAAACCTATCAAAATTCCTTTGAAAATTTATATTAAAAAAATCCCTTCAAAATATACTTATGCTTGAATAGAATGAAATTTAGTAAATGTTTTACCTAAAAATGGTTATTGGGGACATCATATCAGTATCGGTTATAAAAACCTAAAAGAATTTGACTTATATTTTCAAAAATGTAATTTAAATCCAAATATCAATATAAATAAAGTTGAAAGTGAGAATTTGGATAAAAGTTTATTAAAATGTAAATGAAAAATTATTCATAAAATAGTTACAGCCAAAAATTTTAAATATTGGAAAGAAGACTGGATAGATTATAAACTACCAAAAGAGTTAAACAATACTCCTTATTTTAGAGTTTCTTTTTATAAAGATTTTTCAAAATGAGCTAAATATTTCAAAAAAACAAATATTTGAATAACTACAAAAAAAGCTGGTAAAAAATATTATATTTTTGCAAACAATTTTGGTAATTGAAATTTTACAACATGAGCTAGTATATTATTTTATAAATTAGATAAAAATACTTTTAAATTAGCATCAGCTCAAGCATTAGTAAATGGTGAAGCCATATTTACATGAGGTGATATAGCTTTAGTTCAAATTAAAAAATGAAATGATGAAACTTACTCTATAATTGCAAACTGATGACGGTATCGGACAGATAATTCTGATATAAAAGTAAATGATAATATAAACAGTTCTGATATATGACAAAATTATGATTGAGAAAATCCTAATACAATTAAGATTTATGGATATACTGATAGATGACTTTACAAAGCTGGTGATAATGTGTTTTTTGCAGGTTGGGTAAGAAATTTAAAAAACAAAACTTCTATTCCAAAATGAAAAGTAATAGTAAAACTTAAATATTATGGAAATGAAATTTCAAAAACAGAAATCAAAAACTTAGATAGTTTTGGTGGTTTTAAATGAAAATTTACTTTACCAAAATCTGCTGAATTATGAGTTTATCAACTTCAATTTATATTTTCTGATAATGTTAAATACTCCCAAGATATAAAAGTAGAAGAATTTCAAAAACCGGTATTTTTTTCAAAGAATAAACTTATAAATCAAAATGGAAAAATATTTTTAAAATTAAATCCTCAATATTATTTTGGTGGAGATTTAAAAGATTATAATTTATCTGTAGATTGGGAATTAAAAGGAAAAGATATTTGTCGGGATTGTCGGTGGTGGAACGATAAAGATTATTATTATAACTGGACTTTCAAAAATAGTATTTATTCTGGATGAAATTCTGATTTTAAAAATTTAAAAAATAAGACTGTATTAAAACTAATAAATTTAAATAAATTAAAAAATATTTCATACAAAATTACATTAAAAGCAAATATTACTATAAAAGATAATAAAACTGATGAAAAACATTTTTATACAGAATATTTTACAGTAAATCCACCTATTTTAATTTGACTTAAATGACAACCAGTAGATCGGATTTATAACTCTGATATTGAAAATAATAAATACAAAATTGAATGAAAAATTAAAAATAAAAAAAATATCCAATGAATTAAAACTCACTATGCTATTTATAAAAGAAACTTTGATTATGATGAAGAAAAATGAATTGATGGATCTTATTATTATGTAAATAGTGAGAAATTTTGAACTATCAAAACTTGAGATTTACAAACTAATACAAAATTTAATATTGAAGTTCCTATTAGTTGAGCAGCAGAATATTTTGTTAGAGTTTGGACAGAAAAAGATGATAAAATATTATGAGAAGTTCAAAAAAGGTTTTATTATTATAATCGATCTGATGATTGGTATTATGACGATTGATATATGTGAGATCACACAAATAATATTAAACTAGATGTAAATATACCTAAAAAAGAATACAAATTAAATGAAAAAATCCCAGTAAATATAAATCCATATATAAAATGATCAAAAGTTTTAATTACAGTAGAAAGATGAAATAATATCTTAGATACTTACAAAATAACTTTAACTTGATGAAAAATAAATATCCCAGCAAAAGCAAATTATTATCCAAATGTTAATATTTCAGTAATTCAATTTGTAGGAGAAAATAATATCGTCCCCGGGGACAAAAAATTAAAATCGAGTCCGGACTCAAAAAGAAGCCCAGAACCTAGATTTTATATTGGTTATGCTCAAGCAGAATTAAGTAAAGACATAGTAAAATTAAATATTTTCATAAAAACAAATAAAAAAGAATACAAACCTTGAGAAAAAATTAAATTTACTATCTATACTTTAGATGCAAATTGAAATCCAGTAGATGCTAGACTTTCTGTTGCTATTGTAGATAAAGCATTAGCTGATTTGTATGATGTAATTAAAAAGCCTATTCCTTATTTTTATAACAAATTAGGTTCTTTCATAGCAAATTTATCTACTTGGAAAAATCTTTATGTAGCTTTGAAAGTATTTAATTCTGAATGAGAAAAAGGATGAGGATGAGGTGATGGAGGTGGATGAATTTCTAGTATTAGAAAGAAACTTTATGATTTAGCTTTTTGGAGATGATGAGTTTATACAAAAAATGGACAAATCACACTACAAGCTACTGCACCAGACAACTTAACAACTTGGATGATAGATGTAATTTGAATTACAAAAAATGTGAAACTTGGAACAGCAAGAGCATATTTTAAAACTACAAAACCACTTATAGTTCAACCAAATTTACCAACATTTATTACTGTTTGAGACAGTTTAAAAATACCAGTTTCAGCAATAACAAACAAAAATCTATGAAATATTCAATTAACTGTTTATAAATGACTAAAAAATAATTGAAAAATAAATTGGCAAGAAGTTTGAACAAAAAAAGTAAAATGAAATGAAAAAGCTTATTTTAATTTAAGTTTATGAACTGATAAATTTAATTATAACAAATTATATCTAAAATTTGTTGCAAAAGCTCAAACAGAGCAAGATGCTTTACAAGTAAAAATTCCAATTAGAAAAAAATGATTTATTTTACATAAATTTGCATTTACAGGCTCAAATAATGTAAATATAAACTTCAACTTTGAAAATATAGTAAGAAAAGCAACTTATAGCTTAGGAATTTCTCAAATGCCAGTAGAAGCATTTACAAAAGCTTTAAAATATTTACTACACTACCCTTATGGATGCACCGAACAACTAAGTTCTGGATTATATCCAATTTTGGTAACTCTTGATTTAAATAAAAAATGAATTGAGCTTTGAAATATTATAAAAAATGGAAAAATAAATTTATGAAATCATTGGGAATGATATAGATATGTAGATATTAAATCTACAATAGAAGAAACTATTTGAAAAATATTTAAAAATCAGAAATCAGATGGATGACTTTGATACTGGCCGGATGAAGAAGAAAAATCTTATCCTATATTATCAACTTATGTTTATGGACTTTTGAAAAATGCACAAAAACAATGATTTAAAGTCAATAAAACAAAATTAAAAAAACTTGAAAACTATTTAGATAAAATTTGAAATAATCCAATTGCTTACTTATACTATCAATGGATTAAAACTTCATTATGAGAAAAAATAAATATTGCATTATTTGAAAATATTTACAAAAAGAATAAAAATCAAGCAAATTATATTTGTAAAACTTGAACAGAATGTAAACAACCACAAAATCTAGCTATACAAGTTTTAGCTTATGCAATTTATACAAATTTAGGACAAATATCGAAGGCACAAAACATTAAAATTAATTGGGACGAAAAGATAGATACACAAGACCGGTATTGGACTTTCTTAAATAATAATATTTTGAAATCTATTTACCTAAGAGCAAAACTAAAACAAGAAGAAAAAATTACACCTGATATTCAAAAAATTGTTATGGGACTATTAGAAAAGAGAGATTCAAACTGAACTTGGGGACGGGGAACACAAAAAAATGTTCAAATATTGATTGCACTTGGTGAATATATGAAAAAACTTAAGAAAAAAAATAAAACTTATGTTTGTAAAGTAAAAGTCAATAATTTAGTTAAGGAACTTAAATTTAAAAGAAAAACCAATTTAAACTTAGAATTTGAAAATATAAAATCTTTAAGCTGAAATATTTCTTGTAACGAAAACTTATTGATAGAACAAAAAGTAGATTATGTTTTAAAAGATTTAAACAAAATGAAAACTGAATTACACAACTTAACGGGGGTAAACTGGACTTATAGTTGATGAAACAATATCGGAGATACCGTAAATTGGCATTGAGCTTTTACAACCTTGAAAAAAGCAGATAAATTAGCAGTAGAATTTTATATTCCATCAAACTATAAATTCTTATCAAGTATAGGAAAACAAAATAAGACAGAAGAAAACAGACCATTTAAGCTATATTGAAAAAAATACGAGTATTCAGGACACACTAGATATGAATGAGAATGTCAATGGAGATTAAGTCATTATGAAGTAAGATTCGATAGGTTATTCTTATATTTCGATAGATTACCAGCAAATACAAGCTGTAATGTTGATATAAAAACAATAAAAGCCTTTGAATGAAAAACAAATATTATGCCAGTTCATATCTTTGAAATGTATAAAACTAATGTGTGGGGAAGGAAGATAATTAAATAATAAGTTAGCCAGCTGAAAAGCTGGTTTTTTAATAAAAAAATAAATTAATTTTTCTTTCCTTGATTTTTTAGTAAAAAATGTTATATTAAAAGTCACATGCAGGTTCAGTCAATAACTATATGCGGATATAGCTCAATTGGCTAGAGCACCTGCTTGCCATGCAGGAGGTTGCGAGTTCGAGTCTCGTTATCCGCTTTGTTTGACATAGACAAAATCTAAAATATTAAAGTCTAATTAATTTTAGGCTTTTTTTCTTAAAAAAATTATTTCATTATTTTGAAATTCAATAATATCAGAAAATTCTTGTTTTGAATCTATATTTTTATCTAAAAATTTTACATTATATTTTTTAATTTTTTCTTGTAATTCAGTAAATACTTGTTGTAAATTTGTAATTTCTTTATCTCAAGAATTATTTAAAGATGTAAGAAAAAACATTCAATTTTCTTTTATCAAATCTTGTTGTAATTTTGTATGAGCTATTCTAAAAGCTATTTTTTTATAAATCTCCCCGTTCGGTAG
>JALUXR010000066.1 GCA_027013285.1 Candidatus Altimarinota bacterium
TCCATAAGAACAAGTAAAGCAAGTCAATGTGGAAAAGTCAATTTAGATAAATTCAATTTATAGTTTATATTTTCTAACTTATCTTCATCAAGACCAAAAGCTCATCAAATTATAAAATTTATATTTTTTCATTTATCATAATTTTCTTGAATCAAATCTTTAAATCACATAGTATCAAGCTGTTTTCCAGATAAAGACATCATAATATTAAAATTATCTTTATATTTTTGTAATATTTTGTTTATGTTTTGAGTATCTTCTTGAATAATCTGATTTGAACTACTCTTTTTTGAAGGTTTCACCTGTTGCAAAACTACTAATTTTCAAAACCTTTTTTTATACTCATCTATTGCATTTTGAAAATGTTTTGAGGAATCTGAAATATAAATTATTTTTATCATAAATTCATCTTTAATGTTAAATTCAATAAAATATAAAAGTTTTAGCATTTTTTACAACACAAATTTTACAACAAATCCTTGTAAAAATAAATTATTTTCTTAATATTAAAACTGTATTTTAAATTATTAATAAAAACAATAAATATGTGAATAATGAACTTCTTTAAATGACAAGCTATTGATGTAATTAGATGGGAAAACCCTGAAAGTTATTTGCTTGTTAAAAAATGGGATAGACCATTTGATGAAATTAAAAATGATGCTACTTTGATAGTAGACCCAGGACAAGCTGCTATATTTATTCACAATGGTAAAATAGAAGCTATACAAAAAGAATGATGAAGATGGAATCTAGAAACCGATAATGTTCCTTTCATTACAGCTTTTAAAAACATATTAAGAGCTTGAGAATCTCAAGATAAATCAGCTGTGTTTTTTATAAAAACTACTGAAATTCTTAATCAAAAATGGGGAACAAAAAATCCAGTAAAATATGTTGATCCTACTTATAATTTTCCAGTTAAATTAAGAGCTTTTGGAAACTTTTCATTCAAAATATCAGATATTGAAAAATTTTGGATAAATTATATTTGAACAAAAGCAGAAGTAACAATAGACGAAATTAAAGATATTATAGTAGATAGACTTTTACAATATATTACAGATACATTTGCTGAAAGTGAATTATCTTACAACAAAATAGATGCAAATAGAGTTGAACTTGCAACAAAAATAAGCTCAAAAATAAATGAAGCTTTAGGAAATCTATGATTAGAAATTACAGATTTTAGAATAGAAGATACAAACTTCACAGACGAAACAGAAGAACTTATCCAAAAAATTGCTAGCAAAACTGCTGATGTAAATGCTATAAACCAAATGTGAAATGTTTCAGCTTCTGCTATGCAAAACTATACAACTACAAGACAACTTGATGCTATGGAAAAAGCTGCTGAAAATGAATGAGCTGCTGGAAGTATGATGGGAACTATGGTAGGTATGAATGTATGACAAACAATGTGAGCAGGTATGACACAAGTTAACAGTCAAAACAATGTAGAAACTCCGGAAATAAAGTTAGAAAAAATTAAAAATTTATTGGACAAATGACTTATTTCTCAAGATGATTATGAATCAAAAAAGAAAGATATTTTAAATAATTTATAAAAAAAATGTCTACTTTAAAACAAAAAATAAAACAAAAAATTTTAAATAAATGAACTTTATCATTGCAAGATAAGATATTCCTAGAAAAGCTTGAAAATATATCAGAAAAAGAGTTAATAAATCAATTGTTAGTTAAAAAATTAAACAAAATTAAATTATTAATCGAAAATTTAGAACAAAAAAAAATATATTGAAAAGCAAATAAAAAAGAACTTGAGCAATTAGAATTATTAATTGAAAAGAAAAAAGAAATTATAAATAAAATCAGAGAATTAAGAAAAGAAGAAGAACTAACTATAAAAGATTTTGGACAAACAAATAATGTTGATATCCTTAATTTTAACTGATTTGATGATTTCTTAGGTAGTGTTTGA
>JALUXR010000067.1 GCA_027013285.1 Candidatus Altimarinota bacterium
TTCATAACTTTTTATCTATTTCAATTTCCAAAATATCATTTATCACTTCAGCTGGTAATCATCTTTCTTTCAAAATTTCTATATTTACATTTATTCACAATTCTTTTGCTTGTTCAAAAAGTTTTTTGTCTATCATTTTTGAAAATTATATACTAAATTTATCATTAATACACTAACCTTTTAATCTTAATTTTCAACACCTTTCCTCATCCCCTGGGACAAAGATATCTCTACTTTCTTAAACTTTTTAGGATTAAATTCTTCATCATATCCAACAATTTTAATTCTTTTTGTAAATCACTTCTGATTTCAGTTAAAATCTACAAGAATTTCTAACAATTCTCAAGATATAGTTTCTACAACATCTCAAAATGAGTTTTTAACTTGTCTTTCTACAACATCTCATTCTTTCAATAACTTAGCACCATATCATTTTACTCACTGCTCTTTTATAAAATATGTATGTTTTTGTAAATCCTCTTTTGCTCACATATTTTTTTAATAATTAAATAAATTCTACTAACTTTCTTATATCTTTTAAAATTTTAAAGTCAATAGTATCAAATCAACTCACTTCTTTTACTCTTTTTTCATGAAAGCTAGATTTAGATATTTTTCCAGACAAAGATATTTCTCATACAAAAACATTATTCATAGAGATTATCTTATTTTTGTAAGCTGAATAAATTCCAGCAGCTATAGCCAAATCCAATCAAGAATCATAAAACTTAAATTCTCCAGGAATATTTATAAAAACATCAAAAAACTCTAAATTTATATTCAAATATCTTTCTAAAATAGCAATTATCATCTCTACTCTTGAACTATCTACTCATATTGTAGATCTTTTGGGAAATTTATATTTTGTTTTATTCAATAATACTTCTATAGTTGTCAAAACTGGTCTTCCGTTATCAATACCTACAGAAAAAGCAGTCCCAGGATTAGCAGAATAATTTTCTTTTACTATATCTTGTAAGTTATACACTGATTTAAGTCATTTTTCAGTCATTTGAAATATTGCAACATCATCTGTTCCACCAAATCTATTTTTTTGAGTCCTTAAAAATCTATATTCGTTTAATCTATCTCATTCTAAGTATGCAACCACATCCACGATATGTTCCAAATATTTAGGTCAAGCTATCTCTCCAGATTTTGTAATATGTCATATAATAATACAAGCAATTCATTTATTTTTACTAAATTCAGAAAGTTTCTCAGAACAGTATTTTACTTGATTTACACTACCTGCCACACCAGAAGAATTGTTTGAATACACAGTTTGAATACTATCCAAAATAAACAAATCTATCTCATTATTGTCCAATGTTTGCAAAATATCTTCCAAAGAAGTTGTATGAAATATCTCAAAATTTGCATCTTTTCAAAACAACCTTTTAAACCTTGAATTTATAGCAGAACTCTCCTCTTCTCCAGAAAAATAAGCAACTTTCACATCATCTTTCAACGAATTTAAAATTTGTAAAACAATAGTAGATTTACCTACTCAAGGCTGTCCTCACAATAAATAAACACCAGAACTTTTGATACCATTTGTAAAAACTCTTTTTAATTCCTCATTTTCTAAATCATAAAATTTATTTTCACTTATTTCATCAGATTTTAAAACATTTCACTTAACATCTTTTTCTTCAGTTTCATGAAATATCTTAAAAGTTCAAAACTGATTACATTCAGGACACTTCCCTAACTTAGAAATAGTAGAATATCCACAATTATCACAAACATACATAAAGTTAAAATATTAATAAATAAAACATTTTTAAAAATATACAATAAATATATTGAAAAACAACATAAAAAATGTATTTTATAGCTTGTAAATTTATTTTTTAAATACACAAATGTCTATTGTAAAAGAATTAGTAGATAAAATCGAAAAACAGATAAAAGACACAAAATTAGACAGTTGATTGTCTGACAAATGAGAAATACAACAAGTAAAAGATTGAGTTGTAATTGCTTCTGGATTAAATAATGCAAAATTTTCAGAATTAGTAGAATTTGAAAACTGAATGAAATGACTTGTTATGGATATTTCAGAAGACCAAGTATGAATTTTACCAATGGGTGAAGCTTGAGAATTAAAAGAATGAATGATAGTAAATACATCAGGACAAGTTCTTTCAATTTGAGTTGGTGAATGATATTTATGAAGAGTTGTAGATGGTTTATGAAATCCTATCGATGGACTTTGAGCAATAGAAACTGTAGAAACTTACCCAGTAGAAAGAAAAGCTACTTGAGTAATTGCCAGAAAACCAGTTCATCAACCACTTGAAACAGGTATCAAATCTATAGATACTATGGTACCAATTGGTAAATGACAAAGAGAATTAATTATTTGAGATAGACAAACTGGTAAAACAGCAGTTGCTATAGATACTATATTAAATCAAAAATGACAAAATGTAAAATGTATTTATGTTGCTATAGGTCAAAAAGATTCTAATGTAAGATCATTAGTAGAAACTTTAAAAGAAAAATGAGCTATGGATTATACAGTTGTTGTAAATGCTTCTGCATCAGACCCAGCTGTAACACAATATTTAGCTCCTTATGTTTGAGTAACTATTGCTGAATATTTTATGTTTAATAACCAAGATGCTCTTATCATTTATGATGATTTATCAAAACATGCTGTAGCTTACAGAGAAGTTTCATTACTTTTGAGAAGACCTCCTGGAAGAGAAGCTTATCCTGGTGATGTATTTTATTTACATTCAAGACTTTTGGAAAGAGCTGCTAAATTAGAAGAAAACTATGGTGGTGGTTCTGTTACTGCTCTACCTATTATTGAAACTCAAGCTGGTGATGTTTCTGCTTATATCCCAACAAATGTAATTTCTATTACTGATGGACAAATATTCTTAGAAGCTGATCTTTTCAATTCTTGAGTTAGACCTGCTATCAATGTTGGTTTATCTGTATCAAGAGTTGGTTGAGCTGCTCAAACAAAAATTACAAAGAAAGTTGCTGGTCCATTAAGACTTGAATTAGCTACATTTAGAGAGTTAGCTGCATTTATGCAATTTGCTTCTGATTTAGATGCAGATACTCAAGCTAAAATTGAAAAAGGTAAAAGATTAGTTGAATTACTTAAACAATGAGTAAACAATCCTATTCCTTTTAACAAACAAGTAGTTTCTATTTATGCTGGTATTAACGATTATCTAAAAGACCTAGAATTAGAACAAATATCAAAGTTCGAACAAAAAGTTTATGAGAAACTTGATACAACATACAAATTCTTGGCTGATGATATAAAATTAGAAAAGAATCTAACAGAAGAAATTGAAAACAAAATAAAAGAATTGATAAAAGAAACTTTAGACGAAATGAAATGAAAATAATTAACATCTCCTTAATGAGGTGTTTTTTTGTTTGAAAATACATTATTAAACAATATAAATATTACTTATTTAACATTAAAAAACTTTTAATATATGAATTTTGATAAATTATTTATAAAAACTTCTAAATTAATGAAAAAATACTCATGATTGGTTATATGATGAGATAAGCAGATAAATAAAGTAATTTCAAAAAATAAAAAACTAATAATTATTTACTGACATCCTTTATGTATCCCTTGTAAAAAGATTTTTCCACAAATAATACCTATGTACATTTTTTATAAATTTAAATGATATAATCTAAAATTTGCTAATGTAAAAGAAGCTTGTGAAAAGTGTGTCCAAGACAATAATATAACAATTACACCTACTATGATATTATATAACAATTGAAAAGAAGTTAAAAGATATGAAGATGAAATAGTTCTTAAACATTTATATGATTTATAAAAAACTTCAAGAAATTAATCTTAAAGTTATTGAACTCTTTTTGCAATTATTACCATTCTTTCTTTTGAAGTTCAAATTGGATAACATCACATTATTGTAAGATATTGTCCATCTTGATATTTTTTATATGTTGCTTCTACCTGATAAGTTTTTAATATAAATTTTTTTATTTCTCTATACTTATAAACTTTTCATCCCCAAGTTAAATTCATGTAATCTCAATGTCTTAATCTAGGAATTTTGGCAAAAACATTTGCATATGGATTATGTGCCCACCAATAATACGAAGTATGCCCAAAAATAAAGACATTTCAGGTAGTTCCAGGATCTGGAGTATATGGATATTGGATTACTCAATGAAACAAATATTTATCATAACTAGCTGTTTCTATTACTTTAATAGGAATATTAGTCAAAGATTGAACATGAACATTAACTCAAATTTTAGGAATAATTATTCTATTATCTGGAGGTAATGTATTAAAATTTATATCATAATTATTAATATTTTTCTTAATTAATGATTCATATGAAGGTTTATATAAAATTCAACTTCTAGTTTGTTTTTTTAAATTATCTAATTTTTTATCAAGAGCTTCTCCTAGAATTTTTTTCTTTAAATTATTCATATTATCAGAATTTTCATCTTTTTTAACATATTCAGTTATATGTTTTACTACAACTTGTTCTTTAGGAGTAGCTAATACAATATCATTTGCAGAAACTGAAGTTTTAAAAACATTATCAAATAATATTACAAATAATTGAGCATTTATAAACAACCACCCAAATCAAAAGATAATTGTAAATATTATTATAAAATCTTTTATTTCTCAAAACAATGAAAATTTCTTTCCTAATCTTATATCATCTATATTTAATGACATTTTTTATTTTTATTTTTATATAAATTTTTATCCTTTTTAATTTTCTTTATAAGCTAACTTTAACCCAAATACCATCATAGCAACAACCAATGCATATATTAACCAGTCTCAAGGTCATACTACTACTTTTTTTACCTTATCTATTTGCTTCATAGTCCCATCATCACATACAGCTTTTACTGTAAAATAAGCATACTCTTTCTTTTTAGCTTTTGCATTAAAAGGAAACTTATATTCTGTTCAAGTAAGTATAGCAACCTTTGATAGATTAGTAATACTAGTTCATTTATAAACTATATATCTTACAGCTCCAGGTGCTTTTGACCAAACAAAATAATGATTACCTCATCTTATAATTACATGAGTTTTAATATTATCTATAGTACAACTAGCAGCTTTTTCCATATTTGATTCTATAACTATGTCCTTACTTGCAGTTCATATTTTATTTCAATTACTATCAATAGGAGTTATTTTTACAAAATATGTTTTAGCTGGATCAATGTTTTCTATAGATACTTTATTCTCTGATACTTTTTTAAGTTTTGTATAATTTCATTTTCAAGTTCAATATTCAGCCTTAAACATTGGAACCTGTCATGTAAATTTCCAAGTCAAATTAATTTTTTTTTCATTATTATCTCTAGTAAATTTTACACTTTGAATTCATACATGTTCCAATACAACAAGTTTAGCTATTTTAGAATATGTTTTATCTCAATCCTTTGAAGTTAATTTTAATGAAACATCAAATTTTCAAGCTGTATTAGCTACCAACTGAGTAGTAAATTTTCATATACCAATATTATCCATTGGATATGTTCCATAATTTGCAATGGTAAGCACTGCTTGTGAAACACTTACATCTGTAGTTACATTAACTGTCATCTTTGTTCATTGATCAACATTTGTTCAAGGTAATATTTCTATTTTTTTAAATAATGTTTTATGTACATTAACAGTTATTTTAATATCATTAGATTTAGCAACCACTTTACCATCTAAATTTAAAACTTGGACTTTTAAAGTATGTTTTCAATTTGATAAATTTGTAACATCAGTTTGGAGATTTCAATTATTATCAACTAATCATTCATTAACTACTTTTCAATCAACTAATACTTGGAATTTAGAATTTTTATAATTTTTAGCAGTAGCTGATAAAGACAAAGTATCATTTGTTATAGTTTCTCAATCTTGTGGAGTAATTATAGAAACCTTACCATCTCATACATTAGAATTTTCAGCTACTACTTTTATATCTCACTCTCAAAATTTAGATGTATCAAAATCTTCTACTCTAACTTTAAAATCTCAAGGTTTATTAATAATAAGTCATTTAGTAAATTTTTTCTGTCACATATCTTCAGCAGTAAATGAATATGTTCAATCATTTGGAGCTGTATAATCTGAACTATTTAACTCTTTATCTCAATCCATAACCTGAATTAAAATATCTCATTGATAATTATCAACAATATTTCATTCTGAATCTACTGCTTTAACAGTTATATCTGCTGGTTGTCATACTTTTACAGTTGAAGGATTTACAGAAATTATAAATGAAGATAAATCTCAAGCAAATACAAAACTTATAAACAATGTTCATAAAGCTAACAAACTAATAATTTTTGTTTTCATTTTTACATAATATTAATTTAAATAAATTTTTATTTTTTTTTATTAGATAAGTTTAACACTCTTCCATTATTATCAATTAATTGAATATGTCCAACATTCATATTGCCATATTGTTTTTTTGTGATATTTTTTATCTTTAATAAAACTCAACCTTTTTTTACAGTTAATAAATTTGATACAATAATATCATAACCATTTCATCACTGTTTTTTAGTTGCTGATACATTATAATCAGAATTTATATCATCTTGTGATAACTTAACTTTTGATGAATCAAACAACAATTCTAAAGACACTGAAGCAACATTCCCAATATTTTTTAAAGAAACTAATTCTACACTTCAAGAAACATATTTTAACTGTGTATCTGCAGTAATCTGAATATTTTTCTTTTGTCATAACATACTTGTAGCTAAATTATTTGTTCAAGAATTGATAAAGAAAACAACTCACAAACTTAACACTACTGCTCCAAAAAAGGCTATTAAATTTTCTTTTAGTTTTGTCATAATTATTATTTGATTAGTAATAAATTGTTATACATAGATAATAATGATTTATACAATTTTGTCAATTTTCTAATATTTTTACATATTGACAGTATATTAAAATATTATTTAAAACAAAGACTGTTGAGTAGGTTGAATTAAATCTTTCTCTAATTTAGAAATTAACTTAGAAAAACTTGATAATCAATATTCTCAAACCAAAATATTTTCTAATTTTCTAAAATCTATATTTGATATATTTGATTTTTTTTCAATTTCTTCTGATTTATAATCTCAAGGATTTAATAAAGTGACTAATTCTATATTTTTCTTTAATAAATCTTTATTTTCTAAAACTTTTTCCTGAATTTTAGGTTTTAAATCAGATACATTTTGTATTAATTCATCATAAGTTTGGAATTTACTCACAATATCTTGAGCAGTTTTTTTTCAAATTCACTTAACTCAAGGAATATTATCTGCAGAATCTCAAAGCAATGCTAAATATAAAATAATTCATTTAGGATCAAATCAATATTCTTCTTTAAATTTAGTTTTATCTATAATTTCCATAGTTTTAGGTTCTATAAATTTTACTTTATCTGAAATAAGCTGTTTTAAGTCTTTATCAGATGATATTACATAACTATCTTTATCATAAATATTAACTATAGATCAAATCACATCATCAGCTTCATATTCTGGTATTACTTCTACATTTATTCAACTTTGTCTAGCAATATCTATTATTTTAGGAATTTGTAATTTAAAACTATCTTCTATCTTAGGTCTATTTGCTTTATATTCCTTAAATTCTTCCATCCTTTTAGTTTTTTTTCAAGGATCAAACACTATTATAAAATGATCAGGTTTATCTTGCAATAACTTCAATATCATTCTATAAAATCAAAATATAGCTCAAGAATCATTTCAATTTTTATCTAAAATATGAGGCATACTATAATATGCTCTAAACAAAAATCCTGATCCATCCAATACATAAAGCATATATATTTATTAAAATATTAAATAACAATAAAATAAGAAAAAATTAACTAAAAACAATAAAAAAACTAACCAAATGGCTAGTTAATATATTTTTTAAATTTCTTCTATTCACATCATAAAAGGCCTTAAAACTTCTGGAACCACAATCCTCATATCTTTTGTTTGATAATTTTCAATTATAGCAGCAACAGGTCTATCTGAAGTTCAAGTTCAATTCAAAATATGAACAAATTCTTTTTCTCTACCTACCATATATTTACAGTTTATCCTTCTTGCTTGGTAATCCAATGTATTTGATGTTGAAGTAAGTTCTTTATATTTTCCAATTCAAGGAAACCAACCTTCCAAATCATATTTTTTACTAGCTGGATTTCATAAATCACCTGTACAAATCAACATTTTTTGATAAGGTATTCACAATTCTTGATAAATTTCTTCTTCAATTTCAGAAAGCAATTTATGTTCTTTATAACTATCTTCTGGTTTTACAAAAGACACCATCTCAACTTTGTTAAATTGATGAACTCTAATAAGTCATTTCAAATCTTTTCCGTAAGAACCAGCCTCTTTCCTATAACAGGTAGAATAACTTACATATCTTTTTGGTAAATCATTTACATCTATAACCTCATCCATATGTTGACCTACAGAAGTTACTTCAGAAGTTCAAATTAAGTATAAATCTTCTCATTCTAACTTATAAATACCATCTTCTCAAGCTGGCAGATATCAAGTTCCATACATTGCTCTTTCATTTACAATATTTGGTCAAAAAATAGGAGTAAATCATTTTTTATAAAGTTTTTGTAACACAAAATTCATCAAAGCCATCTCCAAAAGAACCAATTTATCTTTCATAAACACAAATCTTGAACCAGAAAGTTTTACTGCTCTTTGACTATCAAGTAATCATCTTTTTTCTAAAATTTCCCAATGAGGAAGTGGTTCAAAATCAAATTCAGGTTTTTCTCAAACTGTTTTTATAACTACATTTTCTTCGTCATCTCTACCAACTGGAACATCTTGATCCAAAATATTTGGAACTTGCAAAATTAATTTATTAAATTCTTCTTGATAAGTATCCAATTGTTGTTGAAATTCTGAAATTTCATCTTTTAAAATTTTAACTTGTTTAATAATTTCAGAATTATCTTTTCATTCTTTTGCTAGTAAAGGTATTTGAGCTGAAAGTTTCTTTCTTTCCGATAATTTAGCTTCAAGAAGTCATTTAAATTCTCTTGTTTTTTTATCAGCTTCGATAAGTTTATCAAAATCTAATTTATTTCATCTTTTTTTTGCACTTTCTATCCAAGGTTGTGGATTTTCTCTAAATTTCTTCAAATCAATCATAAAAAAATAATTATTAAATAAATAATGCTTTACAATATAAGTATTTACAAGTTTATTTCAATTTAAAAA
>JALUXR010000068.1 GCA_027013285.1 Candidatus Altimarinota bacterium
TTTTTAAACAATTTCCCTCTTTCTTCAAAATTTTTAAATAAATTATAAGATGGAGCTCCTGGAGATAAAATACATATTTTTCATATTTTAGTTTTTTCTTTTGATATTTGAACAGCTTCTTCCATATTTTTTACTTCAAAAATATTTTTTTTTCTAAACCCTACTTTCTGCTTGTCCAAGCTGTCCGGTAGCAAAATAATGTTTTGCATATTCAAGCTGTTTATAATTTTTATAACTTGAGAATAATCATAATCATCATCCTTTCATCATAAAATAATAGTATCTATTTCATCTCAAAACCTATTTAATGCCTGTAAAACACTTTCTGGTATAGTTGCAATACTATCATTATAATATTTTATTTCATCGAACTCCCCTACAAATTCTTGTCTATGTTCAAGTCAATTAAAATTAATTAAAGTATCTTCTATAACATCTTGTGAAATATTTTCTAACTGACAAATAGGTAAAATAGATGCAATATTTAAATAATTATGTTCTCAACCAAGCTTAATTTTATCAATTTCTAATTTATAAGTTGGTCAAGAAATAAATTTATAATCAAAATTAAAACTAGTTCATTCTCAAAATAAAATAACTTCAGATTTAAAATTAAAATTCAAATTTTCATAAACATCTTTTCTTAAAATAGCTTCTTTTGTTTTATTAAATATTTTTAATTTAGAATTTATATAATTTTCATGACCATTATGCCAGCTAGTATGCACATTGTAAATATTTGTTAAAATACTATAAGTTGACCAAACATTATATGTGCTATCCAGCATATAAGAAGAAATTTCAAAAACTATATAATTAGGTTGATCATCAAAATTTACTTCAGATAAAATAGGATTTCAAATATTACCTACAAGCTTTACTTTTTTTCAAGCATTTTTCAAAATAGTATAAATTAAAGTTGAAGTTGTACTTTTTCATTTACTACCAGAAATTAAAATCAATTTTCATTTAAAATTATCAAAGAGAATATCTGCTTGAGTCTTAATTTTCTCTTTTATTTTTTGTAATTCAGGCAAATAAATACTTATTCAAGGTGTTTTATAAATAATATCATATTTCTCTAAATTTTGCAAATAATCATCAGAAATACTTTTATCTAAAATATCTATTTGTTCTTTTTTATATCAATTTTTTAAAAGCCAAGCATAAGTAGATTGTCATTCCTTACCGTATCATAAAACAGCTATCTTCATATTATTAAATTATTTTTAAAATACATACTTTATAATTTATTCTAAATACAAGTAAAAACAAGTTTATTTTTTATAAAAAAATACAAGGATTTCTCCTTGCATCTTACTTTTAATGTGTTAATAGAGATTAATCTACTAAAGTTACATTAACAGCTTGTTCTTTACCATTTCTACCTTCACCAATTTCGAAAGATAAAGTTTGACCTTCTTGTAAATCATTAAAATCTACACCTTCTAAATTGTTAGCATGGAAGAATACATCATCTTGACCATCAACTGTAATGAAACCGAAACCTTCTTTTAACACTTTAATTGTACCTGTCATAATTTTACTATAATTTTAATAAATATTTATTAATTTGAAAGTTATACTTTTAAACTAATAGAAACAGTATATAGAAAAAAAATATAAATACAAGCACAAAGTTAAACTACAAAATTTACTATCTTTCAAGGCACATAAATTTCTTTCTTAATTTCTTTTCATTCTAAATATTTTTTAACATTTTCTTCATTTTTTGCCTTTTCCAGTACAGATTGTTTGTCTTCATCTTTTGATATTTCTATAGTTCATCTTACTTTTCATAAAACTTGAACTGCTATTTTTACGGTATTATCAACTAACATTTTTTCATCATATTCAGGCCAAGTAGAAAAGAAAATAGATTCTTTATTTCACATTTTTTCCCATAATTCTTCAGCCAAGAAAGGAGCAAATGGGTGTAATAACCTCAAAAACACATTTTTCCACTCAGAAGCTAGTTTTTCATCTTGTGGTAATCAATTATTTACAAGTATCATCAAACTTGCAATAGCAGTATTAAATTTATAATTTTCAATATCTTCTCATACTTTTTTTATAGTTTTATGCAATAACTTCATTGTTTCCTTATCAGACTTAGATTTTTTAACTGTATCATCTATAAAAATTCTCTCTATTTTATCTAAAAATCTAACTATTCAAATAATATTTTTTGTATTCCAAGGTGCAGAATCTTTAAAATCAGCCATATACATTTCATAAAGTCTCAAGGTATCAGCTCAATATTCATCTATAATTGAATCAGGATTTACTACATTTTTCAAAGATTTACTCATTTTTGCTATCACTTGTTTCAATTCTTCTCAATTTTCTTTATTATAAAATTTTCAATCCTTTTCTTCAACTAAATCATTTGCAATTAATTTTCATTTTTCATTTTGAAATGAATAAGCAGTAATCAAACCTTGATTTCTAAGCCTATAAAAAGGTTCGTCATGAGAAACAACTTTGATATCATACAAAAACTTATGCCAAAATCTTGCATAAAGTAAGTGTAAAACAGCATGTTCAGCTCATCAAACATAAGAATCTACTTGTCCCCAATATTTTTCAATTTCAGGATTTACAAGTTGTTCTTTATTTTTTGGATCCATATATCTTAAATAATACCAACAAGATCATCACCATTGTGGCATAGTATTTGTTTCTCTTTTTCAAACTAAATTATTAGCTAATTTAATATTTACAAACTTGTCTACTTTTGCAAGTGGTGAATTACCATCTCAAGCAGGAGAAAAATCCTTTAATTCTGGAAGTTTTAACGGTAAACTATAATCACAAACTATTTTTCCATAAATTCAATCGTAAATCTTTGAAAAAACTTTTCATCAAATTATAAGTTCTCTTACCATACCAGAATGAG
>JALUXR010000069.1 GCA_027013285.1 Candidatus Altimarinota bacterium
TATTTCTAAATTATATTTTTTTGCAAAAGCAAAATCCCTTTCATCATGAGCAGGAACAGCCATCACAGCTCAAGTTCCATAATTTCATAAAACATAATCAGCTATCCAAAGAGGAACTTTTTTTCAGTTAAAAGGATTTATCACATAAGAACCTGTCCAAACTCAAGATTTTTCTTTATTATCAGCTGTTCTATCTAAATCCGACTTTTTCTTTGCTTCATCAATATATTTCTCACAAACTTCTTTTTGTTCTGGAGTTATAAATTTTTCTACATCTTTATGATCTGGAGCTAAAACAGTATAAGTCATACCAAAAACTGTATCAATTCTAGTTGTATAAACTGAAATTTTTCATATTTTTTCATATGAGTTTTCTAAGTATTTTTTATAAGCTTGTGTAAGTTTATCTGCTAAATAATAACTTTTTATAAAATAATTACTATTTGATTGTTTTCATAAAACAACTTTTATAAGTTTTTTTCATAATATAAAATATCATATATTGTTATCATCAAAATCTATTTTATCCAAAGCAGTATAAACTGCTCCAAGCAAATTTTTTCTATAATGAAATTCCTTTAATGACTTTGATTTAAAATGTTTAAGTATATTTTTTGAATTAAATAATATTTTTTTATCATGATTGATTACATAAGCATCAATTTCTTTTACAAAATGATTATTTTTCTTGATTTTTATAATTTTTTGTTTATTATATTTTTCAGATGAGGTATTAGCCGGGCGATTGAGTCCAACTTGGATTAAATCCAAGATGCATACCTCATTTTTTTTATTATTTTTTATAACAGTCATTTCAAATTCACAACCTTCAGATTTTCCTATCCAGTTTCTTTGCATCTCTTTTATACTTTCCGGCCAATCAAGTTTATCTACATCTTTCAAAAGTCTATCAGCATATTTTGTAATACCAAGAACCCATTGTCTAATTTTTTTCTTCTCTACTTTTGTTCAACATCTTTCACAAGTAAAATCATTCAAAACTTCTTCATTAGCTAAACCTGTTTTACAAGAAGGACAATAATTTATCGGTAAATCTTGTTCATAAGCAAGACCATTTTCAAATAATTTTAAAAATATCCATTGAGTCCATTTATAATATTCAGGATCTGTTGTATCTATTTCTCTATCCCAATCATAAGAAATTCATAAATTTTTAATTTGACTTCTAAAATTATTTATATTTTTATCTGTAGTTTCTCTAGGATGAGTTCAAGTTTTAATAGCATAATTTTCAGCTGGTAATCCAAAAGCATCCCATCCTATTGGATGAAGAACATTGTATCATTTTGCTTTTTTATACCTTGCAATAATATCACTTGCAGTATATCATTCTGGATGTCCTACATGAAGTCATTCTCAGCTAGGATAAGGAAACATATCCAAAACATAATATTTTGGTTTATCTGCAAAATTATCATCTCAAGGATTATAAGTTTTATAAGTTTTTTTTTCCTCCCAATATTTTTTCCATTTTTCTTCTACTTTTTTATGTTCATAAGTCATATCAAAGAAAATTATAAATTAAAACTATACTTTTATACAGATATAAGCTATAAAAACAATATTTTTACATAAAAAAAAGAGCTTAAACAGCTCAACATTAATATTAACTTAATCATGGAAATCATCCACCACCTTGTCATCACATCATTCAGGCTAATTGACTTGGATCAAAACCTAATATTTCTTTTGTTTTTTCCATAGCAACTTGTTGTGCCTTTTCTTGACCTTTTATAAAAGCCTTTTTAATAGCTTCTTCAAGTTGGTCTTTAGCTTCGATAGATAATAAAGTTTCATCTTCTATTTTTACATCTTTAATTTTTGTATCAGCAGTAATATCTATTATTACTCAAGATTCTTTAGCTCTAATCAATGTATTTCATAGCTTTTTTTGTAATTCTTGATATTTTGTATACATTTGTTTCATATCACCTAAACCTCACATTCATGGAATCATTTTTTATAATTATTAATTAAATAAATAGTTATTATTTAGACTTTTTTTCTTCTTTTTTAAATAAAGATAATAATTTTTCTTCTAAATCTAAATCTTTCTTAAAATCAATTTTATCAATCAATTTATTTAATTCTGCATATTTCATTAAAATTAAGAAATTTCAAATACTTTCTTTTGCAGCAGCAGTCAAATCTTCATAGAATTTTTTAACTTCTTCTGGTTTCATACTTTTAAGCATTTTTTCAAAATTTTCAGCACCACCATATCTTTGTTTTAAAGTTTCTATTCTTTGTTTAATTTCTTGATCTATAAGAGTTTTTGGAATAACTAATTCGAATGAATCATTTATTTTTTTAACTAAATCTTCTACAAATTTATTTAATTCTGTTCTTCTTTTCTCAATTTGTAGAGTATTTTTAATTTCTTCATAAAATCAATCTAAATTTTCATATCTTTTACCAAACCATTTTTCAATATTATCTAAATTAACTTCTGGTAAATGAGATTCTTTAATCTCTGTAATAGTAGCTTTTACCTTAGCTATTTTTAATTCAGCTTTATCTTTTTTAAAATATTGTAACAAAGTTGGTAATTTATCAGAATAATCAAATTCTACAAAATCTCATACTTTTTTACCATCAAAATTTTCTTTTAACATAGGAAATTCAGCATAATCTTCTTTTGCTAAGAAAACTTTACCATCACCTACTTTTTCTCATTTATCATTTAGATAATCTAATTCTAATTTAGTATAAGTTTTTTCTGTATCTACTTTTTCTACATCTTTATATTCAGCAAATTGAGTTTGTAATCATTTAACTGCTCTTTCTATATCCTCTTCATTTACATTTTCATCTGGTAATGTGGGTTCTATAGATTTATAATTTTCATTTTTAACTTCTACAACTGGGTATTTATCAACTTTAAAAGTTATAACAACATTATTTCATTTTTTTTCATTGTTTATATCATATATTTCTCAAATAAGTTGATATTCTTTTACAGCATCTTTCAATGCATCATTTACAGCTTGTTCATAGATTGCTCCTTGTAAATATTCTACATTAATTCTTTTTTTTATATCTTCTATAGGTGCTTTACCTGGTCTATAACCTGGAACATCTACATCTTTTCATAATTCTCTAGTTGCTTTTTCTTCTAATTTTGCAAATTCATCTGGAGTAATAGTTAATTTAACTTCAATATTAGATTGAGCTCATTTTATAATCTCTTTTTCCATAATAATATTTAATAAATAAAATTTTAAAATTTAATGTCCTTCGTATAAGCCCTGTTTTGTATTAGTAGAAATCTATCTAAATCAGCTTATAGCTGATATCAAGCAGCTTCAAGTTTCCTATCCACCTTACATCTATCAAAGGTTTACCTTGACAATACTCATCAAGTATTGAAACAAAAGTAGAAATAATAAATATCTCATCTTCACTTTTCACCTTTTCCCTAAAATAAATTTAGGATAGTATAGTCTCTGTGACACTTTCTTTTTTCTCAAATAGAGAGCAAAGACCGTTAGTCTTTTGAGTTTTTTAGATGCAGGGACTTTCCTTTCCATACGGAATATCTACAGGAAGGACATTTGTAATGAATAATAAAGATTTACAGTTACATTTCAATTTATTTTTCATAGAATAAATTTTAACTATTCCTTATTAATTTCTATTATTTGATCTCTTAATTCTGTAGCCTTTTCAAATTCCCAATGACTTACAGCTTCCTTAAGTTGTTGTTCTAAATTTTTTAATATCATCTCTTTTTCTTTCTTTGTCATTCTCTTTAATTTCTTTTTTTTATCATTTTCTCTTTTTTGAAAAACATCTATACCATCATCTTTTGCAGCCTGTAAATTTTTTATATTACTAATAGCTATTTCTGGAGTAATTCAATGTTTTTTATTATATTCAATTTGAACCTGTCTTCTTCTATAAGTTTCCATGATAGCATCATACATAGATTTTGTTATTTTATCTGCATACAAAGCTACTTCAGAATTTGGGTTTCTAGCTGCCCTTCAAATAATTTGTATTAAAGCTGTTTTACTTCTCAAAAATCATTCATTATCTGCATCAAAAATTCAAATAAATGTTACTTCTGGTAAATCTATTCATTCTCTAAGTAAATTTACTCAAACCAAGATATCTATTTTTCAATTTCTAAGTTTTTTTATAATTTCAAATCTTTCAAGAGTATCTATTTCTGAATGCAAAAAATAAGCCTTAAATCATCTCTCTAAAAGTAAATTTGCTACTTCCTCAGCAGATCTTTTTGTAGTTGTAATAATAAGACTTCTTCAATCTTTTTCTTTATGTTCTTTTATTTTTAACAACATATGATCAAAAAAAGTTCCTACACTCTTTTTCTCTCAAAACAAAATTTGTTCAGTCTTTTTATCCATAAAAATTATTATTATTTAAACATATTATCTATTTTCTCTGTAATAGCTTGTTTTAATTTATTTTTAATATCTGTTAATATTTTTTCTTTTTGAACTTCCAACTGTTTGATAGCTTCTTGTTTTTTTTGCTCCAAAATAGCATTTACTTTTGCCGATCATGTATTTAATTGATCTTTAAAATTAGTATTTAAACTATTTACCATTTGATCATAAGACAAATCCATACTTACTTTAAATCATAATCACCCACCTACTACAAATCCAGCTATAAAAAATATTAATGCTATAACAATAGTTCTCATTTTTTTTATTAAAATAGTAAATACTTTGAATATAAAACTTTTTAGGCATATTTCAAACTAAATTTACATATCCAAAATTATCTTTTTCAAATACAAATATCATAATCAACTATCTATTTTTCAAGATTTTATACCATAATCCAAATCTATAAGTTTTTTAAATATCTTTTTATAAACTCAAAAATCACTGTTATACTTGTAAATTTTTCACACAACAAATGGATGCACTCAAAGTTTTGTAGCAACCTCTTTGGAGGTAAGCCCATCTTGTTTATTTTCAACTATCAAAATTATATTTTTCAAATTCCAATAAAGCAATCATAAAATCTTAAAAAAATCTTCCTGATTTGCTTGTAAATTTTGTAATATTTTGATAGCTTTTTCTTTATTTTTTAAATTATCAAGCAAAGCAAAACTATCTTGCTCAGTATTTGTGTTCACATATTTATCGACTAGTTCTTTTGTTATTTTATTTGAAATTTTTAATATTTTTTCTAATTCATTATGAATAGTAAATAAATTTACTCAAGTTTTTCAAATAATATACTCTGCCAATATTTCATTTATTTGAAAAGTTTTTATTAAATATGCAATTAATTTTTTTTCAGAAAAAGCCTTAAATTCTTTTAAATCAATACCTGAATGTTTTGATAAAAATTTATAAAATTTGGTTCTTTTATCAGGTTTATAACTTACGATAGCTATCACATTATCTGGTGATAAATTATCTATATGCTCTGTAAAAAACTTTTCTAATTTTTCTTGATCAGCAGAAGAAATCTTATTTAATCCATCTTTTGGAATTCATTTTATCACGATAAATTTTTTTTCATCAAAAAGTCAGCCACCCATACAAGCAGAAATAATCTCATCAGCAGAATCAATAATATCTGGATAAGCATAATAATTATTACTTCCATATTTTGTAAGAAATGCTTTTTTCCATTTTGTAAGTTGCTGTTCTATAAGAAATTTTTCTTCACCAGTAAAAAAGAAAATCATATTTTTAATATCAAAAATAAATAATTATTTACACCCATTTGTATTACTATCATCATAAGGATCTGCATGCCAAATAATATGCCAATTATCACTAGAATCTATTTTTTTTATTTCATTTTCTATTTTATCTCATAAATCATGAGCTTGTAAGATAGTAGTTTCTGGATCCATTACAAAATGAAATTCTACAAATTTATCATTACTACCACCTGCTCTTGTTTTCAAACAATGATAAGAATCAAATTTTCATTCAGTTAAATATTTATCAATAATTTCTTTAACTTTTTCATGTTCCTCTAAAGATCTATCTAAAAGTAAATTTGTCCCTTCTTTTATAAGTCAATAAGCTTCATGAATAATATATAATCAAATTAATAATCATACTACAGCATCAATCCAAGTTAAATGTGGAAAGAAAAAAATAATAACCAATACTGTAAGAACTGAAATATTTATATATAAATCCATCTTATAATGAATAGAATCTCACTTTATAATTAAATTTTCTGTCTTTTTATAAACATAATTTAGATAATAAACTAATCATCAAGTAGCAACTATACTTATTATCATCACAACAATAGACCAGCTTAAATGTGTAATCTCACTTGGATAAATAAATTTATTTATAGATTCATAAATAATATAAAATCAAGATAATGTAATCACACTTCATTCGATAGTAGCTGCAATACCCTCTATTTTTCCATGCCCATAATTATGATCTTCATCAGCTGGATTTTGAGAAAACTTAATAGCAAAAAAATTAAAAACACTTACTCAAGTATCAAGCAGACTATCCATAGCAGAAGACAAAAGAGATACTGATCAAGAAAAAATTCAAATTATAAATTTCATAATAGCTAGAAAAAATGCAACTGACATAGCAACTATTGGAGCTTTTTTTTCAAGTTTAAAATAATCCATAATAAAATAAAATATAATTAAATGTAATCTTTATAAAACAATTAACTATCTTTTCAAGGTTTTAATTTTTCAAATACTCTTCTAAAACTTTTCAAACAATTTCTACAGAAATTAAATTACAACTTTCTTCCGTCGTATGTGCCCCTTTGATTGTTGGTCATACAGACACTGCACAGGCTGGCTCTCAAAGTTTTTTAACCAATGCACCACATTCAAGTCCTGCATGATAAGCTACTATTTGTGATTTATCTAAATTATTTTCTTGTAAAACTTGATCATAAGTTTTCTTAATATCTTGTATAAAATCTGAATTTGGATTTTCTTCCCATCATGGATATTCACTAGAAAAGTTTATATTAAATCAAGAAAAATTAGTTTTTATCTCATCTTTAATTTCTTCTAAATCTTCTTTCGAAGAACTTCTTGGCATACAAACCATTTCAAGTTTTCAGTTTTCAATATTCAAAATTCATAAATTATTTGAAGTCCTTACAAGATTTTCAATTTTATCACTCATTTTAATTACTCAAACTTTTGTATTCAAAACTGCTTTTACAAGTTTTTCTAAATTTTCTATAACTTCCTGATTTAAATTTATTTCTTCTATTTTGTAAAAAGTTTCTGGTGCATCATAGTTTTGTTTTATATTTTTTACTAACAAATCTAATTTATCATCCAATTTTTCATTAGAAAAAACTATAGCTTCCAATTCTTTTGGAATAGCATTATCAGCCACACCTGCTTGTAAATAAGTCAAATCTACATTATTTTGATCCAAAAACTCAAAAAAACTATAAATAGCATTTCATCTATTTTTATCTATCTCAACTCCTGAATGTCCTCATTTCATTCATCATAAAACTATTTTATAAGCTTTTTTATAGTTAGATTTTTTAGTTTTAAAATTTTTTGAAATATCTATTCTTACTCAACCAGCAGAACTTACACATATTTCTTGTAAATCTTCTGTATCGATATTTATAAGTTTTTTTCATTTTAACATAGAAGAATCAAGATTTAATGCTCAAATAAGTCATACTTCCTCAGATTTAGTAATCAAAAGTTCAAGTGATGGATGATTTGAATTTGTAGCTAAATACATTGCCATAGCTAAGCCAATACCATTATCAGCTCATAAAGTAGTTTTGTCAGCAGTAATTATATTTCAATTTTTAATAATTTTTATTCCATCAATTTCAAAATTATGATTTGAATCTTTGTCTTTTACACAAACCATATCCATATGTCATTGCAAAATAACAGGTTCTTCATTTTCTCTTCACTTTGTTCAAGGAACATAAATTACAATATTTCAAACTTTATCTATTTTGTAATCAAATCAATTTTCCTTTGCCCAGTTTTTGAAAAAATCTAAAATTTTATCCTCATGAAATGAACATCTTGGCACAGATGATAATTTTTCAAAGTTTTTTAGGATTTTTGTTAGCATAGTTGTTTTATTAATTAGTTAAAATAATTTTTATTTGAAAATAAAATATTATAAAGATTCTAGAAAAATGTTATAAAATTACAATATTAAATGCAACATATTTATTTTTCTACACAAAACTTCCCATAATCAATCATTCAAGCCAATCTATTGGTTTTGTTTCTCAATTACAATAGAAGCTTTTTTTACTGGTAAGATTATCAGTTTCATAATTATTTTCATTTTATCTTAATAAACTATCACTTTTTCATTTGTAAAATTCTTCATTCCCCTTTCCCCAAGTTCTCTACCATAACCAGAGTTTTTTACTCAACCATATGGAAGAAATGGATAAGATGTAGGAATTTTATTCCAAAACACACTTCCACTTTCTATCATCCTACTATATTTTTCAAATTTCTCTTTACGATCTGTAATAATTGCACTTGTAAGCCCATATCTTGAATTGTTTGCCAAAGCTATAGCATCTTGTTCATCTTTTGCTTTTATGATAGGAGCTACAGGTCAAAAAGTTTCTTCCTCAAAGACTTTCATTCAAGGTTTTACATCTATTAAAACTGTTGGAGCAAAATAAAATCATTTTCTATCTAATCTTTTTCAACCTAAAACTAATTTAGCTCATTGTTGGACACTTTCTGAAACTATATTTTCAAGTTCTTCAAGCATACTTTCTTTTGCTAAAGGTCATACTTGTGTATTTGAGTCAAATGGGTCTCATATTTTAAGTTCACTCATTGCTTTTGTAAATTTTTCTACAAATTCATCATAATATTTTTCTAAAATTATAAATCTTTTACTAGAATTACACTTTTGACCACAACTAGACATTCTTCATTTTAAAGCAAGTTTTATAACATTATCTATATTTTCTGTATCTAACAAAATAAAAGGATCAAGTCATCCCAATTCTAAAATAGACGGTTTAATATATTTTCAAGCTAATGATCCTACTACTCTACCAGCTTTTTCTCATCAAGTAATATTTGTTCATTTTATTCTAAAATCTGAAATTATTTTTTCAGTTAAACTACTAGAAACTTGTAAATTCTGATAAACTCATTGTGGAAAACCTGCTTGTAAAAACAATTCTTCAATTTTTCTTGCAACTTGTGGAACATTACTTGCATGCTTTGACAAAACTACATTTCAAGCTAAAATATTTAGAACTGCATTTCTGAAAACTTGATTATAAGGAAAATTCCACGGACTAATTGTGAAAATAACACCTAATGGCTCATATACTTTCTTTCATTGTAATCATCATTCATTAAATTCTATATCTGCTAACCATTTTTCAGTATGTTCTGCAAAATATACAGTTCAACTAGCAGACTTATTTACATCTCATAAAGCTCAAGAAAAAAGCATTCACATTTCAATAGTATCCAATTTTGCTAATTCTTCTTGTTGTTCAAGCATTATTTTAGCTAGATTTAAAAAAAGTTGTTTTCTATCAGGAATAGAAGTTTTTGACCAACTTTGGAAACACTCATTAGCAAGTTTTATTTTTTCTTCTAATTCATTTTCTAAAATATAATCATAAGTTTCTATTACTTCTCAAGTTGTAGGATTTATTGTCTTTGGCATTTTTAAAATAATAAGTTATAAAACATTATTTATACTAATCATATTTTCATAAAATCCAAGTTTAGATTTTTATATCAAAACCTCTTTATATTTAACTAAAAATACATATAAATACTTTATATTTTAGATATTAATTAAAATAAATGGATTATAATTTAGAAACAGTCGTAAGTTGGGCAAAGAGAAAATGATTTGTTTATCCTGGTTCTGATATTTATGGATGATTAGCAAATTCTTGGGATTTAGGACCTTATGGAACAATGTTAAGAAAAAATATTTTAGATAGTTGGTATAAAACTTTTACTCAAAGAAGATCTGATATTATTCCTTTGGATGCTGCTATATTAATGAATCCAAAAACTTGGGAAGCAAGTGGACATTTAAGTAATTTTTCTGATCCTTTGATTGATGATAAAAACACAGGTGAAAGATTTAGAGTAGATAAAATTATTGAAGATGTAATCGAAAGATTTAGAAAAGATAAAACTGAAGAAAAAATTATTTCACAATTAAAAGAAGAATTTTGAGTAGATAATACTGTTCCTGAAAGTTGGACTTTTGAACAAATGAAAGCTTTTATAGATAAATATATTTCGAACAACCCAAATTCTTGAAAAAAAGCAGAATGGACAGAAGTAAGAAAATTTAATCTTATGTTTAAAACTTTTCAATGAGTTACAGAAGATAATTCAGCTACTGTATATCTTAGACCAGAAACAGCTCAAGGTATATTTGTAAATTTCAAAAATGTCTTAGATACTATGAGAGTAAAAATCCCTTTTGGTATAGCTCAAGTTGGTAAGAGTTTTAGAAATGAAATTACTCCATGAAATTTCTTATTTAGAGTAAGAGAATTTGAGCAAATGGAAATAGAATACTTTGTAGAACCAGAAAAAGATGTATTTCATTTTGAAAGATGGAAAGAAGATTGTTGGGCTTGGTGGACAGAAACTCTTGGTATCAGCAAAGAAAAATTAAGATTTAGAGATCATGAAGAAGATGAATTATCACATTACAGCAAAGGAACTACAGATGTTGAATATAAGTTTCCTTGGGGTTGGTGAGAATTACAAGGTATTGCAAGAAGATGAGATTATGATCTTACACAACATCAAAAACATTCTCTTATAAATATGCAATATACAGATCCAAAAACTTGACATAGATTTATACCTTGGGTAATAGAACCATCTTGGGGACTTACAAGAGCTATTGCCACTGCAATGATAGATTCATATGATGAAGAAAAATATACTGATCCAAAATGAAATGAACAAAC
The DNA here is from genome assembly GCA_027013285.1 of Candidatus Altimarinota bacterium. Lineage (GTDB taxonomy): Bacteria > Patescibacteriota > Gracilibacteria > Absconditabacterales > Absconditicoccaceae > S009-33. The sequence continues at coordinate 10,939 of JALUXR010000069.1, forward strand.
TAGAATAGTTGCAAGATTTCACAAAAATATAGCTCCTATCAAATTTGCTATTTTACCACTTATGGAGAAAAAACAAGAACTAGTAGATATTGCAGATAAAATTTTCTTAGATTTATCAAAAGATTTTATGTGTGAATATGACGGAAAATGAAATATTGGTAAAAGGTACAGAAGACAAGATGAAGTATGAACTCCTTTCTGTGTAACAATTGATTTTGATACTTTGGAAGACAATACAGTTACAGTAAGAGATAGAGATAGTATGAATCAAATTAGAGTAAAAATAGAGGAATTAAGAGATGTTTATGAAAATTCTGAAAAATATTTTAACTAAAAAAATATAATCCTGACAATCAAATCAGGATTTTTTTTAATTTTTATTATTCCAACATAAAACAAGTTCAGCATAATATTACTTGTTTCAAAACTTTTTAAAATCTAAAACAAGTTCAAGACAACTGATATCTCAATTTTTATTTTAACTATTTGTTTTATCATCAGATGAATCATCATTTTTATTTTTTAAAACCTTATCAATTTCTTGTTGTAAATTACGATTTTGCTTATACATCATCCAATTAGAAACTTGGTCTAATCACCTAACAACTTGTTTCATAGAATCAATACTTTGACCTGCAATAATAGGTGTAGTTGTCACAGCTTTTTGTGCATAAGTTTCTACTGTAGAAGAAATTTGTTTTGTCCACTTATTTGATTTAAGAGCTGTAAATACAAGCATCCACATAATGATAGCAGATAATAAATTTGCAACTATCCAAGAAAAATAAGCTAATATATTTTTAGGATCCACAGCATTTGTAGTTTTTCAATTGTCTTTTTTATATTGGACTTGTATTTGAGCTAATCATCACAGTGAAATTCCATTCTTTCATTCTGGAGTAAATTTTAGTTGTTGTAAAATTGTCTTTTTATCACTTTTCTGAGGAGATGGAATCATAGTATTTACAGCCTGAATAAATATAAAACCAATAGAAAGCATAAAAACAACATAAACAGGTTGAAATATCAATGATATGATATCTTTTAATTTTCACTTAATTTGAGAATCCCCTATTCACAAAATATAAGCTCACAAAATAATTGGAGACATAGGAATTACTACCCAAAGAACCAAAACTCTTATTACCAATATTACTGCTAACAAAACAAACGGAATTATCAAAACTACTAGTAAAATAAGTTTTAATATCGTCAAAACTGCAACTTGAGATAAAGAATTTGTATTATCTGTTAAAAATGAAGTATTCATATACCTAAACAAACTAAACAACTGTCAAACAGATGAATAATCTATATCTTTTGTTGTAATTCAACTATTCATCAAAGCTTTCTTAAGACTTTTATCTTCTTTTTTATTTTTATTAAGAATTACAAAATTTCATCATAAATTTGACAAACAAGGTGCATTTCATACTTTTCATCAACTTCAATAAATACATTGATAATAATCTTTATTTTTAATTTTTACAGAAATCATTTTTTTAGGATCTGCATCAACATTGAAAGTAAGTGGTAATTGTATTACATCTTTTTTTATATTAGAATCAGTTTTTTGGGCAATATTTGTAAATTGATGACCAATACCTCAAGCAGCTACAAGCAGAATTGTAGAAAAATCTAGCAATACAGCTAATAAGAACCAACTCATATTTACTACAACTGCAGCAATAGCAATCTTAGGTAAAAGTTTTTTCCAAGAATATTTACTTTCTCATTTAAAAAAATAAACAAAAATACTAAACAAAAAAACAAATCAAATAATATAATTTGTAAAAGTTCTTACTAACTGCCATAATTTCCATAAAACATTATCTATACCAAATGCAGAACCATAAACAAAAGTATTTGACAAAAATTTTCATCCAATTATCAAAAAAGGCCGTATGATAAGATATAAAGTAGTCAATAAATTATGCAAAGAATCCAATCAATTAGAAAAAGAAGAATTAACAGTAATATCTGTTCAATAAGTTATTCCAAATAAACTAAATAATATTATAACAATACTTAAAATATACTTAAACTTCTTCATATCTTATTTTTAAAAATTGAATATATCTGACATAGTTTTTTCTAAATTTTCTTTAGTTTCAGTTTTTTGAGGAACAGATGCTGACAAATGTGTATTTGACACAGATGAAATATCTATAAACCTTTTTAAAGTTTCAAAAGCAATTAACCTACTTACGAGTTTTCAAGCATAAAATGTATTATAATTTTGGAATGGATACAATTCATATTTTTTACAAGTATCTGCTATAGCTTTTAATTTTGTATTTCATCTTAAATCTGTCCATACATTTAACTTATTTAAAACAACAGGCAACTTAAATAATCTTGTATAAATAGTAAGTAATTCTGCCTTAGATACATTATTATTTGCTAATGATCGTCAATTTTGTCATTTAACAATTCATTTCCTCCAAGCAATATAAATATAAGGATCCGAATACGATTTACCATCAATATCTTTAAAGAATTTTCACTTAGTTTTTAAATAATTAAACATTTCAATTTTAGCCTTTTTGTAATTTACTTTCAATATGCTTCTTCACAAAATTATTAATAATTCTCTTCTTGTAATTTTTCTATTTGGAAATAACTTTCAGTTTTCTCAATGAATAATATTAGACTTTATAAGACTATAAATATCATTTGCATATTTATCATTATATTTATAATCTTTTGCAATGTTTGTGATAATATTCTGTTTTGAGTAATATTTATCTGAAGAAACTATTAATTTTCATTTTCCCAAAAAATATCATTTTATGTAAGTTTCTCACTCATCTGAATTAATTTGTAAAGTCTTTAATAAATATTTTTCTCAATTTTGTTCAACATATATTTTAAATAATCAGCTTAATTTTTGATGTAAAATTTGTCAAAACTTATTTACCGGATAAATAGTAAGTTTGTTTTCTGATAACAAATTTAATCAGCTAAAAACTACCTTTATTCAAAATATTTGATTAGATACATTATTATAAATATTTACATTATATTCTCTTATACTTGTTCCATCAGAAATTCTTAATTTTGTATTTCATATTTGTGTAGCCAAAACATTTATATTATAAACAGGTCTATCTGGATTTTGAATAATATCTGGAGAAAAAGATAAATTCTCATTTGATGGAATAATACTAATACTTCCATTTCAAGTAAAAACATCTAATTTTATAGTAAACCCATGTCCTAATTGCACTTTATTAGCTATAAGTGATAATTTAATATTTTTTATGTATGCTATAGTTTTAATTTTTGCAACAGCATGTTCCTTTTTTAAATCTTTTGAAATTACTTTTACTAAATCTAAATTATCCTCTTTTTTAGTATTAGTATTTTTAAGTTCTTTTTTTTTCTCAATTTTTTTAGTTTGTGCTACAGTTTTTTTTACAACTTTGATTTTTTTTACTTGTTGAATTTGTTTATCTAAAATTCACTCTTTTTTAATTGTCTGAAAATTATCTCATACAGCTTTATAATATTTTTCCACAAAAACTATTGGATTTACTGTATATGCTCTTACTCAAGCCAAATCATGATACCATCACAACGACACTCTTCAATTTAAAACATCTTGAAGGGTAAATACTTTGTTTATTTGTAAATGTAAATGAGTTCCAAATGCATTTCAACTATGTCCCATTTTTCAAACTATATCTCATTTTGCAATTAAATCTCAAATTTTTAATTTATTATTTATACTATGCAAATGTGCATATATACTCATATAATATTTATTATTTATTTTATGTAATATCTCTATATGATTTCCAAAACCTTTATTTGAATGTCTAATTTCTATAACTATTCAATTTGCAATAGCATAAATAGGAGTTCATACATTTCAAATAATATCAACTCAAGCATGTGTTCCAGTTCATTTTTTCCATATTAATTTACTATCATAACTTGCAGTCCAAGTTGCTCTTACAATTCTTCTCATAAAAGTAAATTTATTCAAAGCTTCTGGATTAGAAAAAACATTCCAACAAGTCTGTAAAGTCACATTTTGATATTTATTTATGTAATCTGATATTTTTGTAGGAAAAAAAGTTTTTAGACTTGCAGGAACTTTTTTCCAAGGTAATTTTCTCAATTCTCAATAAGTCAATCAACTATCTTTTATACTTTGATAAGATAAGTCAGTTATTTGTTTTACAGGCCAAGTAGTTCCATTAAATGTTAAATTTTTTATATTATTGTATAATTTAGTTTGAGAAATTCTTCAATCTTGTAAAATATCTGTAGTAAGCCCGTTTAGTCAAAATTGATTAATAAAAGAAAATAAAACCAACAAAATAGAGCTAAAAATAGTTAATTTCAAAAGTATATATCTTGTATTATTTCTTCTAATGTTATAAGTTTTTATTTTTTTCATTTTTTTATTTTTATTTTTGTAAATATTTAACTATATGATAAGTATTTTTATTTTTTTGTCAAAACTGAATACAAAAAATCTCACCATTGAAAGTGAGACCTAATTATTAAATTAATATTATTTATTCTTGAATTGCTTTTACAGTAATTTTAAAGTTTAATACCTTTCCACACATAGGATTATTCATATCCAATGTAACTATATCTCAGTCAACATTAGTTATTTTTAACATACCATATTGAGTAGGTAATTCTGTTCATTTTTCTAATTTATAACCATTCTTTTCAAAATCTCTTAATTTAGCTTTTTCTACTTTTTGAACTTTTTTAGGATTACATTTTCCATAAGCATCTTCTGGTTGGCAAGATATATCTTTTGTTTCTCCAACTTTCATACCAACTACTCATTTATCAAAACATTTTATCATTTGACCAGCTCACACCTTAAAACCTAATGGCTCATAAGTTCTTGCTTCATTGTATATTCCAGCTTTTTTTGCAACACTTTCAATAGAAGTATCAAATACTTTACCATCTGTAAATGTTCATACATAATCAACTTTCACTGTATCTCATAATTTTACTATTTTATTATCTGTCATTTTAGTTTTATTAATTTGTAAATTTTTTTTATCATTTCATTGTAAATTTGTCAATAATTTATCTTTTAATTGTTGATAAGTAAGGCTTCATCCACATTTTTTATCTATTACTTTACCATTTTTATCTACTATCACATAAGAAGGAATATAACCACATTGCTCATTTGTATAATCTTGATAAGATTTAGGATTTTTATAATTTTCTGGTAAATTTTTTACTCATGGAAATGGTTTTTTATCTATAACATTAATTTCCATATTCACTTCTCAAGAATAATCTGTATAAAATTGTTCTAGCCCAGGCACTGCTTCTTGACAGTGAGGACACCAAGTTGCTACAAATCAAATAAATTTATCTCAATTTCATTTAAGTTTTTCATCTACAACAGTAGTATTTTTCTTAACATTACTCACAGCTCAAGTTGTTTGTGTCTTAACTTCTTGTTTTGTAACTTCGTTTCATTTTTTATTATTAGTTTGTCATGGTATATTACAACCAGCTAAACTAAACAATGCAATAGATAACACAAATAATCAGTATCTTTTCATTTGTCAAATATTTTTATAAAATAAAATATACTAATATGTATAAGGATATTTGTCCATATTTTCAAGTGTAGATTCCAATTTATATTTTCTAGTATTTTGAGTCCATTCATACATATCCTGAATTCTATAAACAAAATAAGATAACATTTTATAAACAGGAGTTCATTTTTCAATATTGTGATTATAAACATAATCAACTACCTTATTTATAATAGTTGAATAAATTTTAAGTTTATCATTATAAGAACTAAATTTAGGATTTGTATTAACTATTTGAACTATTTCATAAACAGTATTATCAGCTTTTTTCTGTAAATTTGGATATTTTGTAGATAAAATATATTGTGTTGTTTTTAGTTTTGACTGATAATTAATTGTATTTATAATACAACAAGTATCTATGTTTCAAGCAAAAGAAGTAGCAAATATAGATAAAATTCAAATAACAAATATAATATTTTTCATAATGTTTTTTAAAAAATTAAAGATTGAGCTATAAACATAAATAAACTATAAATTGGAGTAATAACATCCATAATGATTGTTCAAATAGGATTTCCGGGTAAAAATACTATCAAAAGCATAATAACAGTAAACATAAGTGCATGTTGTTCTATATAGTAAGCCCAAGATGGCTTCAAAAATTTTACCATTCTATACCCATCAAGAGGATAAATAGGTAATAAATTAAATATTCCAAGAGCTATATTTACAATAATAAATAACTGAAAAAACTGATTTATCAAATAATTCGATCGTCATATTTTAACCAAAATAACAAACATAAAAGCTCAAATAAAAGCCATTAAAAAGTTTGAAAAAGGTCAAGCCAAAGATACTAACAATTCATCTTTTAAAGGATTTTTATAATAAGAAGGATCAACTTGAACAGGCTTTCACCAACCAAAATGGATAAAAAATATCATCAAAAATCATATAGGATCTATATGTTTAATAGGATTTGGTGTAAGTCTTCATTGCATTTTTGGTGTAGGATCTCACAAAATACTACTTACATAAGCATGTGCATATTCATGAAAACCTATAGACAACAAAAAAACTATACTAAGTAAAATTATTTGAATAACACTATTTAATGTTAGTAAATCCATTTATAATTAAAATATTAAATAAAATATATATTTTCATCATCAATTTTTTGTTCAAACAAATTATCTAAAATATAAATCTTTTTGTTTGATTTTTTTCAATTTTTTATATATTCCAAAGCATCTACTCCATTTGAAAGTTTATATTTATACAATTTTTTATCAAAATACACATCATTAAATTGAAAAAAATCTTCTAATTTAATCTTTCAATTTATGAGTTTCCAAAAATAATATAGTATCTCACTTTTTGCAGTAAAAACAACAGGTTCTTTATTATCTTTTTCTACAATTTTACCAACTTCCAATAATTTATCATTTTGAATATCATTTATATACATCCATTTTTCTAAACTTTCTATCATATTTTATTTTATTAGATTTAAATAACTAACTTAGATATAAGGTTTTATAAATTATTTTCAATTTATTATGCAGCTTTTTTTAAATATTTTTCATTAAAATTATCAGTAAAATCTTTTGTTCAATTACTTCTTGCTAATATAACAACAAATTCCATATTATTTTTCTCTAATTTTTCTACAAAATAATTATAATATTTCATAACATTTTTATAAAACTTGTCTTTTTGTAATAATCAATAAGTATATCAAAAATTATAATTATTATTAGAAATTGAGAATGTAATACTACTTCAAGTAATATCTAAAAAGTGAATCACAAATCAATTTGCATAATTCAATTTAATTAAGCTTTCTTTTAATGATTTTAAAAATTGTTCTTCAAATCTATCTTTTGTAAGTAAATTATATTCAAGTTCTGATATTATAGTAAAATCTTTCTCTTCAATTTCATCTTCTATATCTTCCAAAAGTTTTTTATACAAAATATTAAAATGCTTTTCTTTTAATTCCTCAAATTCACCTTTCTCATTATTTTTTATACTAAACAATTTTAATATATAATCTAAAATTTTATCAGTTTTTTCAAATAAGGTATCAACTAAATTATACCAATCATAATATCATCACAAAGTCATTTTTTGCATTAATGAAAAACTATTTATATATTTTTCTAGATTTTTTGTTATTAAAATATTTTCTTTAATAGTATATTTAGGAATATCTAAATTATATTTTACTGTGAAATCATAAGTAATATTTATATATCACAACTTTCATATTTCGTAAATTAATTTTTCTACATCAGAACATAAAAATATAAATTTCTCAAAATAATCTGAAGCAAAAATATTTTTTCCTTGTTCTTTTATTCAATTTAAAAATATATCTACAGAAATATCATCTGTATTAATATCAAATTTTTCTTTCAATAAAACTACTTCAGGTAATCAATGTAATATCATAAAAATAACTACTTTTTTAAAAAATTCAGGTGGTAAATTTTGTTTTTCAAGTTCATTTAAATAAGAAATATTAGCTCAATTATACATATTATTATATTCCAATGTATAAGCTATCTCATAAATTTTATCATTTACAAAAATTTCTTCTAGATCCTTATCTACATCAAATAAAAAGTTTTCTACTTTTTCAATAGAAGGAATATTATTAGAAGTTACAACTAAAGATTTATTTTTATCCATAATGTTTACATACTTAGTTAAAGTAGTATTTGTATATCAAAAAACTTACTCAAATCAAGATATAAAAAAACTAAGGAAACTACCCTTAGCTAATGTTTTTTTTTATTTTCCTAACATCTTGTTTATCAACTCCTGTGCTTCTTTATCGTTTTGTGTGTTATCAACAGTATCATTCATTTCAATTACTTCGAAGTCATCGTTTGATTCTAATACTTTTGGTCAAGTTTGTTTAGCTTCAATAGGTTGAGATACTTCCATATCTTTTGCTAAGTTTCAAGCTTGTTTTAATTTATTTATCAAATTTTCTGTACTAGCCTCTCATCAAATTTCTATAACTTGTGTTTGAGGTGTAAATTGGTCTGTATCTAACTTAATCATAGTAGAAATAATTTCTGTTCTAATATTTGATATTAAACTTTGATATTTATCGAAAGCTTCTTTTTTATATTGCAATAATGGATCTATTTGAGCATAGCCATACATTGAAACTTTATCTCTAAGATACATAATTTCATCTATATGTTTCATCCATAATTTATCAAGAACTGATAATATTACTCTTCTTTTCACATCTTCAAATTGCTCTTCTCATAACTCTTGTTTTTTAGCCTCGATAAGTTCATTAAATTTCAAAATAAGATAATCTTTCAAATCTTTACTCTTATATTTTTCAACTTCTTCAGCAAATTTCTGACCTGTAATTTCTTCTAAATAATTTTCTAAAGGTTCTTTATCATAACTATAAGTATCTACAGCCTTTGAAATTATAAAATCAGTATATTCATCAAGTATATTATCCAAATTTTCTTTTTTCAATAATTTATCTCTCAATCAATAAATAACTTTTCTTTGTTCATTTAAAACTGAATCATATTCAAACAAATTTTTTCTCATACTAAAACTCATAGCTTCCATCTGTTTTTGAGCTCTTTCGATTGAATTTGCTATCATTTTATTTTCAATAGCCATACTTTCCAAATCTTCCCTAGAATATAATTTACCAGCCAATGTCTTTGTAACCAATCAACCTGATTTAACCATTAAATCATCATCCAAAGCCACATAAAATTGAGTCATACCTGGATCTCATTGTCTTCAAGATCTACCTCTAAGTTGATTATCTATTCTCCTACTATCATGTTTTTCACTAGCTAAAACATAAAGTCCCATATGTAAGTCCTTTTCTATTAATTCTGGTTCAGTATTTTTATCTTTCTTAATTATAATTTGAGTTAATGCTTGATCTTTTGATTTTTTAGAACTATTAAATTTAACTTCTAAATAAAAATTACCTTCTATTGTAAAATCTATTTTATTTTGTATTAAATTTTCTAATTTAGTTTTTATTTCTTCTTTATTTAATTGTTTTTGTCAATCAACTTTTGAATAAAAAGTTATATTTGAATCAGATAATGAATCTATAAGCTTCTCTAAAATTATATTTGTTTCAAATTCAGAATAAACAACAGCTGAAATTCAATTATCTTTTTTTATTTCTTCATTCATCCATTTTGCATAATTTGAAGAAATAGTATCAAAAAGTCATTTTTCTAATTTAATATCTGTTCATCTTCAAGCCATATTTGTGGCTACTATGATAGATCATTTTTTACCAGCATTTGAAATAATTTTTGCTTCCATTTCATGATATTTTGCATTCAAAACTGAATGTTGTAATCATTCTTTTCTTAAAAATCTAGACAAAAGTTCAGAAGTTTGAACAGAACTAGTTCCAAGTAAAAATGGAACTCACATTTTATGATAAAATTTAACAGTATCTACAACATTATTAAATTTAATTTCTTGATCAAAAAATACTTTATCATGTTTATCAACTCTTATAATATTCCTATTTGTAGGAATTACCAAAACCTCTAACTTATAAATTTTCTCAAATTCTTCTCATTCAGTAGCAGCTGTACCAGTCATTCAAGATAATTTTTTGTATAATTTTAAGAAATTTTGATAAGTAATAGTTGCAACAGTTTCAGACTCTTTTTGAATTTGAACTCACTCTTTTGCCTCGATAGCTTGATGTAATCATTCAGAATATCTTCTCCCTTGCATTGCTCTACCAGTATTTTCATCAATTATCAAAACCTCACCATCATGAACTAGATAATCTTTATCATTTATATAACAAGCTTTTGCCTTCAAAGCATTTTCCATATGATGAATTTCTTCGTATCATAAGTCTCTATAAAGATTTTCAACTCATAAAAGCTTTTCTAATTTTGTTATTCATTTTGAAGTTAATAAAGCTGTTTTAGCCTTTGGATCTATCTTGTAATCACAATTTAGTTCTATTTTCTTTCAATCATCAAATAAGAAAGATTTTTTCTTTTCTGTTTCAAAAGGACAAGCTTCAAGTGCTTTTACAATATTTGCATATTGAGCATATTTTTCTGTAGGTTCAGCAGATGGTTGAGAAATAATAAGTGGAGTTCTTGCTTCATCTATCATAATACTATCAGCCTCATCCACTATAGCATAATTCAAATCTCTAAATAACAAAATTCTTTCTTCCATAGATTGAGCTAAATTATCTCTTAGATAATCAAAACCAAGTTCTGCATTTTCTACATAAGTAATATCTTTTTCATATTCTCATCTTCTTTTTTCTAAAGAAACATTTTTTGAAACTACTCAAATAGAAAGTCATAAAAATTCATATAAAGGCATCATTATCTGAGCATCCCTTTCTGCTAAATAATCATTTACAGTTACAAGATGAACTCATTTACCTTCAAGTGCATTTAAATATGCAGCAATAGTAGAAACTAATGTTTTACCTTCTCAAGTTTTCATTTCTGCAATTTTTCCTTCATGCAAAATTATTCAACCTAAAAGTTGAACATCATATGGAACCATATTCCAAGTTTCAGTTTCTCATTTTATTTTATATTCAGTTCAAACTAATCTTTTACAAGCCTGTTTATGAATAGCTAAAGCCTCTTCTAATATATCATTAACAGTTTCTCATTTTTCTAATCTTTTCCTAAATTTATTACTTTTAGCCCTTACTTCATCATCTGTAAATTTATCATATTCTTTATATAACTCATTTATTTTAGAAATTGTAGGACTATATTTTGCTAACTGTCTTTCATTATAAGATCAAGCTATTTTTTCTAATATCCAATTAAATACCATAATTTTCTTTTACTTTAAAATTTAAAATATTTTTTCATAATAAAGATTTTAGTTTATAATACAATATATAAAAAAGCCTTCAAAAAGCTTTAAATATTTAATTTTATTTTATTTTCATAAATTCAAGGGGACTAGGACTCGAACCTAGGATTTCCGGCTTCGGAGACCGACGTTTTAGCCAACTGAAACTACCCCCTTTCAACTTAATATATATTAAAGATTTTAAGTTATTTGTCAAAAGAAAAAACCTAGAAATCAATCTAGGCTTTAAGCTACTATTCTTTATCTTTCTTTTTTATTGTAACTACTTTTTTCTCTGTTGGTTCTTTATTTTCTTTTCTTTCCTTTTTTTCATAAGGCTTTCTCTCAGAAATTTTAGAATTCAACTTCAAAGTAGCACCTGCTTTTCTATTTCTAGGGTCAAGTAATATTAATTTAGCCTTAACCTTTTGTCATAATTTAAATAATTCAGCAGGATTAGAAATATTTCAAGCTTCAGACATCTCAGATAAATGTATAAGAACATTGATATCTTCATAAAGTCTAATAAATGCACCATAAGGAACAAATCTTACAACTTCACCTTCTACCATATCTCAGATTTTAAATTCTTTTGGAATAATAGTCCATGGATCTGGCTTAAGTTTCTTAATACTAAATGATATTTTACCATCTTCATATCAAATAACTTTTACCTTAACCTTGTCTCATACTTTACCAAAGAAATTAATATCATGAACATGTCCATAAGTTATTTCACTTACATGAACTAATCATTCTAAACCTCAACCTATAGTAACAAATAAACCATAAGAAGAAACTCATGAAATTACACCTTCATAAATATTTCAAACAGATAATTCAGACATAATTTTTTCTCTTTCTTCTTTCAAAGCTTCTCTTTCAGAAAAAATAAGTCTTTTATTCTCTTCATCAACATTTATAATTCTAACCTTAAACTCTTTTCAAACCAAGTTTAAAAGCACATCAAAGATTTTATCTTGATCACCATCTTCAACTCTAGGATAATGAACTGGAGCTAATTGAGATAGAGGTAAAAATCATTTGATACCATATATATCTACTAATAAACCTCAAAGATTTGCCTCTGTAGGAACAATAGTAATGATTTCATCATTTTTTGATTTTGCAATATAATCATCCCAAACAGTATATTGTAACAATCTTGTTACAGATACAATATAATAACCTTCATCATCTACTAATAAATTAGGATCTAACAATTCAGCTTCTAATTTTGCACCAACAGATAAATCTGTTCAATTTCTTTCTAAACTTTTTTGTTCTTTTGATAAAATAACACCTAAATAGGCACCATCTTCACAAGAAACTACAACACCTTTGTTTAAGTGTTTTAATACTGTACAAGATACCTTTTCTCATTTTCTAATAACTGGCATCTTCAAGTTTTCTAGTGTAAAACTCATGATAATAAATAAAAATTAAGAATTAAATAATGGGCCGTGATTACTAGTTATCACCAATAATCCGAATAAAATATAACAAAGCAATTTCAATAGAAATCTAGCTAATTAACCTTTTAATTTAAGTTTTTTAACTATAGCTTTATAAGATTCAAAATCATTTGATTTCAAGTAAGATACTAATTTTTTTCTTTTAGCAACTTTCTTTAATAAAGCTCTTTTAGGATCTATATCTTTATGATTCTCAGCCAAATGTTCTTTCAAGCTTTCAACTTCCCAGCTTAAAGTAGCAATTTGAATTTCTACTGAACCATTGTCTTTGTCATGTTTCTTGAAAGGAGCTATAAACTCTTGTACACTCTTTTGCATCAATAACATGTTAGTATTTAAAATATTTTGACTACTCTTAGTAGGAATCGAACCTACATCTACCCCTTAGGAGGGGGTTATTCTATCCGTTGAACTATAAGAGCACAAATACTGCTTATATGTATAAATATTTTAAACATAAAAACAATATAATTTTTCTATATTACTTTTTTAGGTTCATAGCTTTTTCCATTTCTAAATTTTTTTCTTTCCAATATGTTTTAAATTCTTCTTTTTTATAAAAATATATATAAATTCAAAATAATATTACGAAAAATAGAAGTATTTTACCTATATTTGAAAGAATAACTTCTGCATTTTCTACAAAAAATACTCATAGAATTACCATTGATCAAGCCCGTAATATAGATCAAATTATATTAAAAATTGCAAAAGATAAATTATTCATTTTTGAAGTTCAAGCTATAAAAGGAACAAATGCTCTCAATAAATTATGAAATTTTCAAAAAATTATCCACAACCATCAGTGTTTATCCATTCATTTTTTGATATATTTTATATCAGTTTCTCATACTCACATCCACACTCAATATTTTTTAAAAAAACTATCTCCATATTTTACTCACATTAAATATCAAACATAATTTCACAAAATTGCTCAAACAGATGCAAACAATCAAGACAACAAAATACTATCAAATCATAAAAATCAAGCAACAGTAATCAAAACCAATTGTCATGGAACAGACACTCAAATAAGTGGAAAAGATTCTATAAATGCAAATAACAATATAATTAAATAATTCCAATATCATAAAGTATTAACTATACTTTTAACATAATCTAATAAATGTAAAATTATATCTTTATGAAAAATTCATAAATAAGCAAAAACTATTGTTAAAATAATAAAAAATATAATAAATAACTTAAAAATAATATTAACTAATTTTTTCATATATTTTTTTAGAATTCAAATAAAGTAATCTCTTTTTTAAACAATTTTCATTTTCTATCAATTAATAATTCTACCTTATCTCAGATATTATGAGTAAATAAAGTATAAATTAATGGTTTATCTTGAGAAATTTTGACTCAATCAACTTGTAAAATAATATCTCATTTTTTTATTCAAGCTACAAATGCAGGAGAATTTTTTATAACTTTTTGGACAAAAACTCAAGTATATCTATCTAATTTATACTGTTTTGCTATAGTTTTATTTAATTGAATGACTCAAACTCATAGTAATGGCCTTTTGATTACTCCATATTTTTGAATACTTTTCAACATAGCATTTACAAAACTTTGATTTATCGGTATAGAAAATCAGATTCCCCATCATTGTGCCGTAATAGCTGTATTTACCCCTATTACTTGTCCGGCAAGATCTATAAGTGGTCATCAACTATTTCAAGGATTTATAGCAGTATCAGTTTGATAAAGTCATACATACAATGAACCATTATTATTTTCAAGTTTTCTTCATTTTGCAGATAATATTCCAAAAGTTACAGTATTGCTATATTCTGCAAATGGGTTTCAAATAGCTAAAACAAATTCACCTACACTCACCTTTGCATCAAAATTTATAATTTTTGCAGGTTTTAAATCATAAGTTTCAGTTCAATTAGGATTTATAACATGAATTATTGCTAAATCTAAAACTGGATCAGTCCGTATTTTATCTACTTTATAAATATTTCAATTTTTAGTAACAACTGAATAATCTGCATTTAAATCAGAAACTACATGTTTATTTGTTAAAATATATCAATCCCTTGAGACTATAATTCCTGAACCTCATCAAATTTTCTTTTCTTTTCTTTCAACATAAGGTTTCAATGAAAAAGGATCTGAATAATAATACACATTTAAATTTTTTGAAATAACTATACTTACTACAGAATCTCATACATTTTTTACTGTATTTATAACTTGTGATTGTAAATTTGTAATATTATATGTTTTTGTAATATGTTGTGTTATTACAGTTTCTTTTTTATTCAAGGCTATTCATCAAGTAGAACTATGATTTCATCAATAATAAAGGACAGTAAAATTATTATTAAAATAATAAAAACCTAATCAAATTAATCAATTTACTATTAAAACTATTCATAAAGTAAGTAAAAATTGTTTTTTCATATTTTTTTTCTAATATAATAATATAAATAATAAACTAATGTTTAGATAAATCTTGGACATTTTCCAATTTATATCTTAACTGGTCCAAAGGAGTATAGATTCTAGCTAAATCTTGCCTTAATGCTTTAAAATCCTCAATAATAGCCAAAAGTCAAACATGAATAGGATAAGTCCAATAAATATTTTTTAAAATTTCAAAACTTTTTTTTAAACTTAATCTTGCTATAAGAATGCTTTTTTGAGCCTGTTTGAATTCCTTTGCTGTAGATAAATCAACAGTTTTTATAGTAGTTCCCACCTTTTTTAACTGCAAATTAGAAGTATGATTTTGAATCATTTTTCAATAATAAGCTAGAAAATAAGTATAGAAGTATAATTCATTATAAACAGAATCTCTTAAATTTAAAAATAAATTTCAAGTTCATCAAATTATTTTTCAAATATCATCAATTCAATTTAATTTAGGAAATAAATTTAAATTACTTAAAATACTTTTTAAACTTCATTGTGTAGATTTTAATATTTTATATGTATCTGGATGAGTGCAAGTGCTATCTTGAGATCAATTATTTAAATATCAATTAGGACATATTCATTTATCTCCTAAAAAAAAACTTTTTTCCCAACTTTTTCTAAATCATCAATAAGCAATGTAAGTTCACAAATTAATTTCATCTTCAGCTAATTTATTCCAAATATCATTTGCAACACACACAAAATTTACATTGTTTAGTCAACCAGGATTAACTACAATACCATCTGTATTTTTACATTTTCAAAATAATCAAAAATTTATAAAACTATTTTTTTGAGCATCTTTTTTAAGATTTTTATAATATTTTTTAACATTTTTTCTTATTTTTACATTTTTTGCAAATTGTTTAGAAGTATATATTCAAGTTTCATTACATAAAATTCTAAGAAAAACACTATTTTTAGCATTTATAAAATCCAAATTATTCAATACTCTTTTGTAAGATGACATTTTATAACAAAAATTTTTTACTACTTCTTCTCTATTTAAAACTTTATTATTTAACATAGAATTAGTAGCACAATCTAGTTCTGTATAATAAACTAATAAAGTAATAGGTCAAGCCTTACCATCAGATAACATTTTATTTAAACAACTTATTCAATGTAAGTTTCAATATATACTTTCACACTTATTTATTAAATAAGAAACTTTTTTTTTACAAATTCAAGATGTATTTTCTAAGAATTTCAAATTTTTTCTTGCTTGAGCTTGTATTTCTTGTCATTTTTTACCTCAAATATATGAAGTATATCAAAAACTTATTCAAAAAAGAAACATTCAAATAAAAATAGACAAAAAAAACTTTTTCATTATTATATTAATAATCGTTTTCTAAAATTATAATATATATGATATTACAAAAAATAGATTGATTATCAACTAATTATCTTTTATAATTTAGAAAAATTTTAGTAAAATATTAAGAAATAAATGAAAAAAATAATTTTATCAATAATTACAATATTTTTAATTTTTATAGGATTTTCATATTGAGACAATAATGATTATCTTGAATATGCAGATATTCCTTGAACCGATACAATAACTATGAACTGAAATATAGATGGGAATACCTACAGAGTTTTTGTAAATACCTGAACTATAGACTATGTAACTTGATCTGATGGAAAATTACATGATTGTTTTCCTTTACAATGAACTTGATATACAAAAAAATTGTGAGAGATCTATTTTAATTATGAATGATATAGTTCTTATGTATGCGATGACAATAAATTAAGATGAGTATTTAAAATATGAGCTGGATGACGATGACATATGGAAGATTTAAATAATAATCCAGAAAAATGGAAACTTTTTTTAGATAAAACAAAAACTAACTGAAATTATTATCATAACTGAGATAATAATTGATGATGAACAGGACAAGCTCGGTTAGATAATATATGATATTCAAATTGGGGGACAGTAAGAACAAAATTTGATAATCAACAAGCTTGGAGCAAAATTAATGTAATAAGTATAATTAATTGATCAAATATTATTGCAAATTGAGTAAATAAAGCAAATATAAAAATATGTTTATTTTACAACGGAAGTTGACTAGTAAATTATACAGTAGATTCTATAAAATTTATTAGTTGATATGATTCCGATGTTGTTTTCAATTGAGAA
>JALUXR010000070.1 GCA_027013285.1 Candidatus Altimarinota bacterium
TTTTTTGTCAAAAAATAGTTTTATGTTTTACAGACTATTTTAAAAAAAAATATCGCAGACAATAAGTATATTACTTAAAAAAATTGTTCATGATAAATAAAAGATATATAATAACTATAAATTACGGATTAGGTATTAAATGTGTTCCTGGAAAAACAGTAGACTCATAAATATAAGGTTGATTTGTTAACCATTGAACAAGTCTTTGCCAACCTAGACCAAATCAACTAGTTGTTTTATAATCCTCAAAATCTCTAGTTTTTAAATATGGTAAATAATCATCTTTTAGTAAATTAAAAATTTCTGCTTTTTTCATTAAAATTTCTTTATCTTTAATTCTTTGTTTTATTTAAGTACTCTGTAACATTATTTTTTATACAAAATAATATCAAAAGATGATACATACTTTATTTTTTGTACTATTTTAAATAACTCTTTATATTTAATTAATTCTTTTTTATATTCTATTAATTTTTTAATAGAATTATAATAAAGTTTTTTTTGTCATAAAACAAAATTTTTGATAGTTCTTAATAAAATCCTATAATATGATAAATAAATATTAGGCTTCAAATAATAAATTATTAAATAATCTACTTTATTTGAAATTTTGTTTAACAAATCAACAAAATTCTCTTTAGTTCATATATTTGAATCTAGAATGATTGAAAAGTTATTGCTTAGTAAATATAATAGAATAATATTTCTTAATTTAAATAAATCTTTAATAGTATAATTTATATCATTTTTTAAAAATAATAATTTAAATTTATCAGTAGATAAAACAATATATCATTTAGTTTTCCTTAATTTATTAGCTATATAACTTTTTCCACTACCTGGTATTCCAAAAAATACTATAACTTCTTTTTTATTATTAGAGGTATTTTTTTGTATATGTGTTTTATTTTCTATTATTCGTTCATTAAATAATCATTGAAAATTAATCATTTGATATTATTAAAATAACTTAAAAAATATTTCTTTTCTTTTTTACTCCAATGTTTAAATAAATTATCAATAGTACTCAATAAATTATCATTATTTAAAAGTTTATCAAATCTATCAGATAATATATCTCTATTGTAGTCTAATAAATTATAAACTTTAAGTAAATCTATAGTATCATACTTTTTATTTATATAAATATCAAATATTAAATCTATATAGGAATCATATAAATAACCATTAGTTAATAAAATATTTTTGTATTTAAGTTTTAACTCTTCAAAACTTTTATATTTTTGTATATATCAAAAATTTATTAATAAAAATTCACAAGAATATATAAAAAATTTAACTAACTCTTTTTTTAAACTGCTAATATCTCATCATTTTGCTAAAAAATCTTTTTTTAATCTATAGAATAACATATTTATAATTTTAAATGTATCAAAAAATAATTCATATTTATTTATAATAAAGTTTTCTAATATATCCTTTCAATAAACTAAATATTTATACATCTTAAGTTCATATAATAACAATGCATGTCTAAATTTATGAATAAATAATCAAGTATTCATATATTTAAGTTCTTTTTTAGTCAGGACATTTGTATCTATTTTTATATTTTCTAGCTTTTCTATTTTTATTAATGTATCTTTTAACTTTAATATAAAATCAACATCATCATTTTTAATAAAAAAATTTAAATCTATATCTGAAATTATATTACTACCTCTTACGATACCTCCTATTAGATAAATTGATATTATATTTCTTTTAATATAATCATCTGATAATAGATAAGATATAATGTGATTAATAAATTTTTCTCTTTCAAATTTATCATCAAATTTTATCATTTATATATTGTAATATATCTAAAATTCATTCGTTTGTTTTATTTCCTAACTTATATTTAGCATTAATATTTAGAGAATTAAATGTTAATGTATTATATTTTTTACATCAATAAAAATCTATCTCTTCATCACCAAAAATATATATATTATTATTTGAAATATTATACCATTTTTGTAAAAATTTTATTGGGTTACTTTTATTTACATCTGAAAAAAAATAATTTAAACGATTACTAAATTTGTATACTTTTTCATATTTACCTATTATATTAATATGTTTACCTGAAACCAAATATGATAATCTTCATTTATTTAAATGCTTATCAACATTTTTATTAAAATTTTTATTAATAAAAGTAAAAAATAAACCTCTAACTGGTAAAAAATATTTTTTATTTAATTTTCATTTTTCATTCAATAAAAAATTTCAACACTCCAAAGACAAATAATTAAATGGAATATTATTTATTATATTTTTATATGAAGAAAATCTTCTACAAGTATTTATTAACAAAATAACTTCAGAATTATTTTTTCGGTTAACTAAATAATTAATAATTTTATCAAAAGGACTATTTTTATTTACAACTATGGTTCAATCTAAATCAATAGATATTAAATATTTCATTCATAATAATATCAATATTTAAATATATAATTTTTTAATCAATGTCATAAATGATTAGTTAGAATAACATTATTGACTCATAAATCATCTATAACAGAATAAAAATATCTTCCTTTATAATTAGGAAAGCTTATTTTTTTATTTTTATCAATTTTATATGGAACATCTCAATTTAAATAAATATCATCTGCTCCAAAAATCAATCCAGAAATTTTATCAAAGTTTTTAAAATATTTTAGAAATTGCAAATATCATTCAAATACTCATACTCATCATAAATTTTCTAAAAATAAAACTTTATTTTTTAAATCTATATCTAAAATCTTCAAAGTTAATAATAAATTTTCTGTAATTCATCAAATAAATATACCATTTGGAACATTTCCTTTATATAAGAAATCATCTATATTATTGAAATTAAACTTCAAATAATAATTACCACATAAAATATCTTCTATTAACTCTATATTTTCTTTTATTCAGTATAATCAATCTAATCAATAATAAGTATCATATCAAAATTTATTCCATAAATATAACAATAAACTAGAATAATCAGAAAAACCAAAAAATTTTGTTTTTATATTTTTATTTAAATTATTTAAATATTTCAAAATAGAATGTACATAAAAACCTCACTTTGTAAAAAATATAGCATCAAAATCATTTGTTAGAAAATTTTTAAATTCTTCTGCTAATAATTTATTTTCTCCTGCTAAATATCAATTCTTATATTTATTATAACAACTTCAATGTATTAATATATTATATCATCTATTTTTTAAAAACTCAACATTATTATTTAACAACTGAATATCTTTGTCATTTAAAGAATAGGACAAACTTATAAATCAAATTTTATACATTGTTTAAAATATTAATAGGAATAAAAGAACCATTAAAATATTTACTTCTAGGAAAATTTTGTATAATACTAACCAATTCTTTTGGTGATAATAATTCCTTTGTAAGAGTATTATTTTTTAAAATTTCTTTCTTTTGGATAGAAATATTTTTGGTATCAACAGGTCATAAAATAAAATTTATAAAAATTCAGTATGGATAATAATTTTTAGCAAAATATTTAATTATATTATTTAATCATGCTTTAGTTGAAGCATATATGGGGGAACTTCATGGATTTAAAGATCTCACAGAAGAAAATGAAAAAATAAATGTATTTTTTAATTTATTAGATTTATATAAAGTATTTACTAAATAAAAATATCCTATCAGATTTATATTAAATAAATATATAATTTTTTGATAATTTAATTTATCATAATAACCATCAGACAATCAATTGAAATAAAAAACTTCATCAAAATATTCAACATTTTTAATTTTAGTTTCAAATTTTTGAAATAAACTATCTAAATTTAAATTAGCTAAATCAAATCAACCTTTAGAAGAAAACAAAAATAGGTTTGAAGACTTTGAAATATTTTTAATTAAATATCTAGCAATATCTGAATTAGAACCAAATATTAAAATATTCTTTTTAGAGCTCATTGTATCTTATTTGAATTAAAAAACTTTTTATAAAAATTTATTAAATTATCTGTAGTTTTAATTTCTGTTTTCTCAATTTGCATTTCTTCCATTATTCTTTCAAAGATAGTATTTAATTCAACTTCAGATTCATAAATTTTTTTTCTTAATTTAGGAGATATTTTATCTGTAAAATTTACATATTCTTTATTAAATCATCATAAATTTAACAAGAAATTCAAAATTTGAGTTTTTTCATTCTCATTAAAATTATATATAAAATTTTTTAAATATGGAATTTGCAATATTTTTAAGTTTATATTTGAATTTTTTGATAATATACCTAAATATATTATACTTAAAAAGTTAAATACTCTTTTATTTCATAAAATCAATAAATTATTTGTTTGCTTAAACAATCTAAAATATAAAATTTCCCACAAAAAATCTATATCAATATAGTATCCATCTACTTGCAAAGGTGTTGAATAAGGTCTAGATATCACTCTACCATTATTAACAATTTGATTAATAAGTTCTTCAAAATTTGAAAAATTTTTTTCAGGATATAAAGGATAATTATTTTGTAACTTAAATCATGGTTTAAAATTTAATACATCAAACCATTTTTCTTTTAAATCTTTTAAATCATCTCATTTATGAGAAGATAGTGCATAAAAAATTTTTTTTTCAGGGCTATAAAACATTTTTTTTCTTTCTTCTAAAATAATTCCTTCTTCCTTTAATTCTTTGATTACATTCTTTATAATTTCTAAATAATCTTCATCAACTATAAAACCATTACCTAAATTAGTTCAATTTAGTATTTCACTTAAATCTCTCTTAAAATCATCCAACATTCTTCTTCTTTTTTTTTGCTTTTGATTGTCAGAATCTAATACATTCAAAAATGGATAAATACAAACTTCATTTCAATTATTTCATAATACTGTTAAAAGTTCATTAGTTAATCTTTGTATTAAAGGATATACCAATAATCATTTTTTATAATCTTTACTTTCAGGAACATGCAATGCAAAATTAGTTATTCAAATCATCATTATTTATTTCCCAAGGTAAAATATTAGCTTTCTTAGCTCATTCTTTTCTTTTTATCTCATATTTACCATTTTGATGTCCTCAAATAACTAATTCATATATCTGTACAAATCTAACTCCATTCTCTTTACAATTTCAATCAATAAATTCTATTTTATGTGGAGTATTAGCTTTTACAAAAGTAACATCTCAAGGCTTTAAAATTTTACTTTTTATTTCCCTATCTTCTTCCCAATAATATTTTATATATCCACTTTCTACTATTTGGATTTCATCAACTGGATGATAATGCAATGAATTATATCATCATTCATAAATTCTCACAGATCTCATTATATAAAAATTATCAACAATAAGTTCTCTATAACTTCACCAAACATGATTTTTATTTTGTTCTAAATGAATTATTTTATTTTCCATAATAAATTACTAATTAATAACTAAATTTAAAACCTTCTTAGGTTTATAAATAACTTTTTTAACTTCTTTTCACTCTAAATATTTTCAATATCAATTTTCTTTTAACCAATTAAGAATTCATTCTTCTTTCATATCGTCAGGTAAAACAATTTGATTTTTAAATTTTCCATTCAATTGAAAAGCAACTTTATTTTCTTGTTCTTCTATATTTGTATCTTCTTCTAATTTTGGCCATTTTTGTTCAAATATATTTTCTTTATTTCATATTTCTTTCCATAAAATATTTGCTGTATCTGGAGCAAATACTGACAACATTATCAAAAATTTATTAAATCATTTTTTTGAAATTTTTTCTAGTTTTCTTAATTCTGATAGTAAAACCATCATTTTACTTATAGCAGTATTAAAACGAATCCTTTCTATATCTGTTGTTATTCATTTAATGTATTTAAACAATATTTTTTTCTCTTTTTCTGTTTGTTCAGTATAAAAATTAGTATTTTCTACAAAAGAAAGTATTTTTTTCAAAAAATTATCTATTCACTTTAAAGTATCTTCATTCCAAGGTTTAGTTTTTTCCAATGGTCATAAAAATAAAATTCACATTTTCAATACATCATGATTATATTTTTTTACCATATCCAAAGGATCTATTACATTTCACCATCTTTTTGACATTTTTCTACCATCTGGTGCCAATATCATTCATTGATGAAACAATTTTTTAAAAGGTTCTTTTGTTTTAACAATTCCTATATCATATAAAAACTTATGTATAAAACGAGCATATAACAAATGTCCTACACTATGCTCTTTTCATCAAATATAAAAATCAACATCTGAAATTTTTTCAGCTATTTTTGGTGAAATTAAATATTTATCATTATGTGGATCTAAATATCTCAAATAATAGAATGAAGAATCTACAAAAGTATCTAAAGTATCACTTTCTCTTTTGTATTCTTTTCAATACTTTATATATTTTGGAAAGGTAGGATGTTCTTCTAATGGTGATTTTCAAGTTGGTTTATAGTTTTGAACATCTAATGGCAATTTTACAGGCAATTCTTCTTCTGGCACTAAATGTGGTTGATTGTTTTCATCATAATATATAGGTATAGGACATCACCAATATCTTTGCCTAGATACAGACCAATCTCTAAGTTTATAAATTTTAGATTTTTTGATTATTTCCTGTTCTTCTAAATTTTTAATATCATTTTTATTTAATCAATCCTCATTTTCATTAAAAATTACTTTCACTCCATATGCATAATTTGGAAGTACTGAACCATCTACTATTATTTTTAGTTCTTTTCAAGAAACTGGATTCTTCACAAAAATATCAAAATCTAATAAATAATCTCCTTTCATTAAATGCTCTCTTTCTAGTAAGCTTTTTTTTAAAATTTCATTTCTAAATTTTTTTAATTGCTCTAAGTTATTATTTAATACCCTATCTAAAAAAATATGTTCTGGTGCTATCCTAAGTTCTTTAATATTTCAAATATTTGTTATACTATCTTCATTAATAAAACTTTTTAAGTTCTTATCAAAAAATAAATCATATCATATTCTTTTTCATATCCAATTTATTTGTGCTTTTTTTGTTTCTTCAGGCCAATCTAAATCCTTTAAATCTTCAATTAATCTATCTGCATAATTTGTAATTTTTATAAACCACTGATCCATTTTTTTTTGTACTACCTCTGTATCACATCTTTCACATTTACTATCAATAATTTGATCATTTGCTAATACTGTATTACAATTTGGACAATAATTTACAAATTCCTTCTCTCTATAAGCTAATCAATGTTCATATAATTTTTTAAAAATCCATTGAGTCCATTTGTAGTACTCAGATGAAGAAGTATTTATTTCTCTTGACCAGTCATATCACCAATTCATAGTTTTTGCTTGTCTTACAAAATTACTCACATTTTCTTCTGTTACTTCATAAGCACTTTTTCATACTTTCATTGCAAAGTTTTCTGTTGGCAAACCAAAAGCATCCCATCAAGTAGGATGTAAAGATTTTTTTCACTTATATCTGTTAAACCTAGCAATAGCATCAGTTGCTGAATAATTTAGTACATGCCCCATATGCATTCATACACCAGATGGGTAAGCAAACATTGCTAAAACATAATATAAATTTTCTCTTCTATCATTTTGTTCTAAGTTAAAATTTGCACTTTCTGTAACTTCTGGAGTTTGAGTAATTTCTATTTTTTTCATAATTTATAATTAAATTATAAATAAACATCACACCACCTAAAGGTGGTGGTTTTTATAATTTGACTTCGTCTCATAGAACTTCGTTCTTCTTTTTAATTTTCATCTTGATTTATTCATTTTAAACTTTACACTACTTGACAGCATAGTTAAAATCCGCTTGAAAGCAAGGGGGTTTTATACCCACAGTTTGAACGAGACAAAGCAAAATTTTGCTAACCAGTTGAAACTGGGGGTTTTTTATCCCAGCATTTGGAAATAAAAACTCCCTTTACAATATTTTTTTAGGGAGTTTTGTTTTTGTTTTACTTGACATTTTATATTTACATTTTGTATATAATATTTTATATTGTATTTTCAAGAGATTTTTATCTCAATTCATAACCTAACCTATTTTCTATCATTTCTCTTATTTTAAAATATACTTTATTTATCTCTTCATTTGTTAATGTTCTTTCAAATGATCTAAATTTTATTTTTATAGTAAGTGATTTTTTATCTTCTCAAAATTTTTCATCGTTTTCATAAATATCTGTTATTATCACTTCTTCCACTAAATCTTGTTTTTCTCACATTGCATCTCTTACTACATTTGATATTTCCCAAAAATTATGTTCATCTTCTACTTGTATAGTTCATTTTTTCTTTGTTTCTTCTTCATCTTTTATAAACTTATTTTTAGGAACTGTAAATGATACATCCTTATAAACTGGTAGAAATTTACTTACTTCTTCAAATTTTTTATCTTTTTCTTCCCATTGTTTTGTTATTCTTGGATCTTTTGACCAAAAGACTCTTATATCAGATACTCACTTTAAAAGCATTGCCAACCTTTCTATACCAAATCCAAATGCCCATCCATTATATTTTTCTGGATCTATTCATAGCATTTTAAATACTTCTGGATTTATGATACCTGCTCACAACACTTCCAACCATTGTCCATTATGATACACTTCTACTTCTAAATTTTCTACTGTATATGGAAATTGGTCTTGTGAAAATCTCATTTCTACATTTTCTCAAAAAATTGCTTGAATTGTTTGTATTAATACTTCTTTTAAAGTGTCTTATGTTATTTTCTCTTTTGATTTTT
>JALUXR010000071.1 GCA_027013285.1 Candidatus Altimarinota bacterium
TAATATAAAGAAAAAACTATTTTTTAAAAGATTAAAATAAAAAAACCCTTGATATGGATAATCAAGAGTAATTATAATTATTCAGCTGGAGTTTCTGTTGTTTCTTCTTCATTAGTTTCTTCATCGTCAGATGTTGAACCTTTAGGAGTATAAACAGTAACTATAGCTTCATCTTTATCTGTTAATATTTCTACATCTTTACCTAAATCTATACTAGAAACTGTGATATTTTCTCAATCTTTAAGATTTGATACATCAACATCAATTTGGCTAACCAATTTTGAAGGGATAGCTTCTATTTCTATAGTATTCATAACAATATTCATTTCTAATCATTCTTTTTTCAATGTTTCTATACCTGATACATTAATAGTAACTTGTGCTTTAACTTTTTCTCATTTTTTAATTCATAAGAAATCAGTATGTATTAAAGTATCTTTTACAGGATTTAATTGTAAATCATGAATAAGAACCATTTCTTCTATTCCTTCTCATTTTAAAGTAATAGGAGTAGAAGAACCTATTTGTTTATATAACTTAATAAATTCATTTTTATCAAATTGTATACTAATAGGAGCTTCAATATGTTTTCCATAAATAACACCAGGAACAACTCATTTTTTTAGAAGAGTTTTAATTTTTCCTGCTTCTCTTTTAGTAACTTTTAATTCCATTATTTAAAACTTTATATGTTTAAAAATTATTCAGCTGTAGTTTCTTCAGTAGTAGTTTCAGCAGTCTTTTCAACTTTTTTAGTTTCTACTTTAGCTACATTTAATTCTCTTTTAGCTATTTCTGTACCTCTTTCATAAGATCTTTCACCAGTAAGTAAACTTTTAAGTCTAGCATCTTTACCGATTTTTTCTCTAATATAGTATAATTTAGCTCTTCTAACTCTTTTTTCATCTAATAATAATATTTTTTGAATAGTAGTAGAAGATAAAGGATATACTTTTTCAACATCTACACCTACAACTTTACCTCTTACAGTAAAAGTTCAAGTATGTAAATTTGGATTTTTAACCTTTATGATAAGTCATTTAAACCTCCAGATTCTTGTATTTTTACCATCTGTAACTTTTTCATGAATTTCCACTTCTTGTCATACTTTTACATTCCATATTTTATTTTCATATATAGATGCTAATTGTTTTATTCTTTCAAAATTCATATTTTGTAAAACTTTATTAATTTAAAATTACTTACTTGTTCTCTTTTCAGCAAGTTTAGCTTTCCATTTCTTTTGTTTCTCTATGTTATTTCTAGTTTCCATAATAATAACTTTTTCAACTCTAGACATAGCTTTTTTAAGTTTATGTCTTCTTTTTGTAGTTAATCTAGGCATACGAACAGATTAAAATTTAAAATAATTATTTTATCATACTTTCTTTAATTCAATATTTTTTGAATTTAGCTTGAACTTTTACCATAGCATTTTGAAGCCATTTAGTTTCTCATTCTATTTCAATTCTTTTTAATAAGATTTTATAATGTTTCATAGCTTTTTCATATTTTTTTCCACTTGGAGTTCTTTTCTTATTTGGATTATACCAAATATGTTTGTAGTTTGATTTAAAACCTGTACTCATTTGATGATCGTAATATATATAAAATATTATTTAACATATCTTGCCATATAAGCAAATGCTTTATTAGCATCAGCCATCTTATGTACTTCTTCTTTCTTTTTAACAGCAGCACCTTGTCCTGAATAAGCAGCTAATAATTCATCTGCTAATTTTATATACATTGGTGTTCCTTTTTTACTTCTTGCAGCATTTAATACCCATTTACTAGCATGAAATACTTTTTTATTTCCAGGTACTTCCAAAGGAATTTGATAAACAGCTCATCATATTCTTTTAGATTTAACCATTACTGAAGGAGCAGCATTTTCTAAAGCTTTTTCCCAAACAACTATTGGATTTGGATGACCGTTTTTTTCAATTTCAGCCATTGCCATATTAAATATTTTTCTAGCAACTAATTTTTTACCGTCTAGCATAATATAGTTTATGAATTTTTCAATTTTTTCATTACTATCAGGTAATATTAACATATCTGGTTTCTTGAACTTTTTAGACATAATTCTAATTAAAATTAACTTAATAAATTTTTCCCCAACATCTCCCACAATTGGATCAGCATGAGAAGGGGTACTCCTAACATTAAATTTGTGAAATTAATGTGGAATTTTTTTATGATTTTTTAACTCAGTATTTTGATCTTCATTTACCTCTTCCTTCTACAGGATTAGCATCATATACTCATCTTACGATTTTGTATTTAACTCAAGGAAGATCTTTTGTTCTACCTCATCTTACAAGTACAACACTATGTTCTTGTAAAGTATGTTTTTCTCAAGGAATATAAGCAATTACTTCATTTCCGTTAGATAATCTAACTTTAGCAATTTTTCTTTGAGCAGAGTTTGGCTTCTTTGGAGAAGCAACAGTAACTTTTACACAAACACCTTTTTTGAAAGGAGAAGGTATATTTACAACCTTATCATTTTTCAATGTGTTTAATTTAAATCCTAGGGCAGGAGCTTTAGATTTTCTAACCTTTTGCTTTCTACCATTCTTAACAAGCTGATTGATTGTAGGCATTCGTATTCTATCAATAAATAAAAAACAGCTGGAACTTTATACATATTTTCTAATATAAATCAAGGAGATATATTCTTAAAATATCTTATATGTTGACAAATATTATAATATCTTTACATTGATAATTCTTTTAAAGTTAAATTCTTTTTAATAAGAAATTTATATTAATAATATTTAAAATGACAAATAAATTAAAACAACCTTATTGTTCTACTGAATTATGTATTTCAACTAGATTAGAATTAGGTGGGAAAACAGTAGATGAATTATATAAAATACTAAATAAATGTAATAAATGTTCTGTAGAAAATAAAGATAATGATATAGTACAAGAAACAAGGAATACTATTTGATCTAAATGGGCAAAAGAATTTACTAATAATATAAATATACTTAAAAACTTTAATTAATATAAAATATTTATCAATAATAGAATTTTCAATTTTCTTCTATTTTTTTAATATTATATAAAGCCTGTTTTAATTTACTATTTTGTATATTTTTATTGTTATAAATCATATAGTTTTCTGTATTATTTACATAATTTCGATTATTATTTTTATAAATATCTTTTATATCTTTATTTTTAATAATATTTCTTAAAATTCATATTTTTCATTTTTTTTCTAAAAAAAGATTTATTTCTTTAACTAATTTATTTCCATATCATTTATTTGTAAATTCTTTATTTATATTGATGAAAAAAATATAATAAAAAGGAAATGGAGAATTAATGTATAAAAGTTCAGCTTCTCATATTTTTTCTGAGGATAATATTAATTCTAACTGGTGGGCATAACTTCATTGTTTATTTTTAACAATATGTGGAGGTATATGTTCTATTTTTAACATGATATTAGTAAGATTACATACTTAAAAAATCATTTGTACTTATTCATAAAGATTTTAATCTATCTAATAGATTTCATGCTTTTACTTGTTTATGAATAGGTATTAAAACTGTTCTTTCTCAATCTGTTAATAAAACATGGTCTCATTTTCATTGTATTTTTCAATTTACTTTTTTAAAATAAAATCAATTTCTTTTTAATTTCCCTATAATCTCTTTTCATGAAAATCATCATAATCATTTAATAGATATATTTATTTTTTCTTTAGGTTTTTCAATATTTTTTTCTAAATCTATTAAATCTTTAAAAATTTCTATTCAATTTTCTTTGTTATAGATAAATTCATTAAACCATGCATACTTAAAACTATCATCAAATTCATTCCAAAAATTATTTTCAATTATTATTTTTTTAATATTTTCTAATTCTCAATTATCTAGGATTTGTATACATATATTAATTATTTCTTCAGAATGTTTGTTAATATTATTTAAAATATTATCTTTTATTATCTCTAAAAATAAATCTATTTTAAATAATTTTATTCTATCTAATGTTATTAAATTTAATAATGTATCTTCTGATATTTCTTTAAATCATCATAATAATTTTGCTATATGAATTATGTTTTCAAACTTGTCTGTATCTTTTATTTCAAAAATAAAATCTTTTATATTGTCTCAAAAATATAAATTTATCAGATCATTCTTCATATTTTCAAATTCATTTGATTTTATATATTGTTCTATTTCTTCTAATTTTATATTTGATGTTGTGTTGTTTGTAAAATTCTCAAATAAAATATAATTATTAAATATAGTTGTTAATATAGTTTCATATTTTATAATGAAATTATTTCATAGTATAATGTTCGATTTTGATAATAATTTTGAAAAATTCATAATTTCTGTTGATGAAAAATTATTATACATATAATCAATTATATTTAATACAATTGAAATTTTTAATTTATTACCTTTGGTTTTTTTGTTTATAAAAGATTCAATTGTATAATTGATATCTATTCACTTATTTATCCATAATTTACTTTTATTTATAATATTTTTAATATTATTTAGTATTTTATTTATTTTTCATTCAATTATCTCAAAATTTTCTGGATTTATAGAATTTGAGAAATTTATAATTTCATCTTTTTCTTTATAAATATTGGGAATATAATTTATTTCATTATTTATGTGTTTTTTATAATTATTAATTTTATAAAAACTTTTAACTTTTAATAAGGTTAATTTATTTTTAATTATATCGTTAATGTCTGTTTTAGAAAAGTTATTCTCAATCAAAAAAATAATAATTTCTGTATCTAATTTAACTATTTGTTCAATATTATAATTTCAATATTTTTTTATAAATGTATTTATATATGTTATTATTTTAGGATTTTCAAATAGTTCTTTGATGTTTAATAA
>JALUXR010000072.1 GCA_027013285.1 Candidatus Altimarinota bacterium
TCTCAATAAATACTATCTCAAGCTAATGCACTTAGATACACTTTATTTCATTTTTTAACTTCTGTTAAAAGTCAATTTTCTTTTGAGTAAGGGTCTATTATAAATTTCTTATTTTTAAATCATATTTGAAAAACTCCATGATCATAAGTAGGATTAAAAATTATTAAATCTTTAGATAGTTTATTATTTTTATCTATTTCAGAAAAAAGATTGTTGAAGAATAAACTCCAATGATAGCACACTCATCATTTTATAAATGAAAAATTTTGTGTAGTCATCAAAGGTGTAGTTATATAAAAAAATTGTTTGAATAAATCTAAATTATCAAAATTTTTATAATCTCATCTACTAGTGCTATTATAAAGTTTTGCTATGTCTAATTCTTTAAAAACTTGTTCAAATCATTTTAAAAAAGATATAAATTCTTTTTCTGTTTGTATTTTATCAATATTATATTTTGAAAACCTAATTAATTTATTGAATATTTTTTTTATTTCACTTAATGTATTGTTTTCATCAAGATTTGATTGTAATAATGTATTTGCTTTTTTTGTGATATTTTTAACCTTTTTAGGTAAATCTTGTCATTTACTTAAATTCTCAATGTTTTTCATTTTTGTTTTATTAAAATTAAACTAATGTTATTTTAGTTTTTTGTAAAAATTTGTCAAAAATTATATTAAATATTCAAAAAGTAAGTTTTCTAAATTTACATTAGCTTGGTTTTTGATTTTTATATCTATAAGTCTATCGACTTTATCAAGGTTATCAGTATGTGAGTAGTAAAAAATTAGTCCATCTAAAAAAAGATTTATTTTTCAACTTGTTGTAAGCTCTTTTAATAAATTAAATCTATTTGTTATTTTATTAGATTGGCTTAATTCTAAAAATTCTTCTATTTTGTCTAATAAATTATTATTTTCTTCCAAAAGTCTTTTTGCTAGTCAAATTCTTCCACCTGAAATCGCATACAAAATATTAAATTTGTGTTCATCTAAACTTATCATATTTTCATCTAAGAAATTTTTGAAATCTTGTTTATTTAGTTCAAACATATTTATAATAGTTCATCTTGAAAGTATAGTTGTAAGTAATTTGTTCTTGTTTGAAGTAGTAGCAAAAATGAATGTATTTTTTGGAGGTTCTTCTAAAATTTTTAGTAAAGAATTTCAAGCTGCATTATTTAATCTTTCTAAATTTTCTATAAAAATAAATTTATACTCTCCAGCTGGTGTCTTCGATACGAAATCAGCTATTTGTCTTGCTCAAAGATCAAGATATTTTTTATCTCATATTTCTTTTATTTTATCTTTTTCATCTACATCTATTTTGATTTGGTATAATTTTCCATCATATTTTCCTGGGTCTTCTATGATAAGTTTATCTTGTTCTAAAACATTTAAGTTGCTTAATAGTTTATTTATTAATGTTTTTTTTCATATATTTTTTGGTCAAGCAATAATAAAAAATCAAGAATCTAATTTTCATTCTTTGATT
Source organism: Candidatus Altimarinota bacterium (assembly GCA_027013285.1). Lineage (GTDB taxonomy): Bacteria > Patescibacteriota > Gracilibacteria > Absconditabacterales > Absconditicoccaceae > S009-33. The sequence continues at coordinate 1,498 of JALUXR010000072.1, forward strand.
CATTCTTCTATTTTTGAAATTACTTGTTTTGCTATTTTGTTTCAGTAAACCAT
>JALUXR010000073.1 GCA_027013285.1 Candidatus Altimarinota bacterium
AAGTAATATAAGTTCGATTTGGCCCGGGATATCTATGATCCACTAAATTTTCCTTTACATCCACAGTTACTCATCATAAATCATTTACTAATTTTTCAAATCATCAAAAATCAACCAAAACATAGTAATTTATCTGAATTCAAGTAATTTGTTTAATTTTCTGTTCTAATTTTGTAGCAGCTTTTCAAAAATTCTTGGTCCTATAATATTCAGTAGCAAAAATAGCATTTATTCTACCTCCAGAATATTTATCATATTTTACATACAAATCCCTGGGGATAGAAAGAAAAGTTAAAGTTCATAATTTAGGATTTAAAGATGCAATCATTATAGTATCTGTTAAATATGGTCCATCATGTCATTTTCATCATACTCACATTAATAATATATTTATATTTCACAAACTATCTTTTTTCGCAGGTTTACTCATCACAGTTGAAACTTTTTGAACAACTAACCAAACAGTTTTCTTAACATAATTTCATAATACATTTGAAATACTACTCCATAAGAAAAATATAGAAAAAATAATAACTAAAACTATCAGCCATTTAAAATAATGTTTAACAAAGGATATATCTTTCTTTTTCTTGACTTTAGGTTTTTTTAATGACTTATTATCAAAACTATTTTTTAATCAAAACATAAATTTTTTATTATTTTTATAAACTTACTACTTTCAACAATTAAATTCTATAGAATATCAATTTATAAGAGCTTTTGCAATCTTTTTATGTGCCTGATTATACAAATTCATAAAAGTTGATTTACTAATTCACATTCTTCTTCATCAATCAATACAACCACAATCATCCATATCTTTTAATTTAATTGCTTGTAATTCCTCCGCATTTAATATTACATTTCAATTAATTTCTAAATTTGGAGTAAATTTTGTATGTTCCAGACAAATATCTATAATTTTACATTTCTTAGGTCTTGCCATAGTAAACTTTTAACTTTGTAAAAATCTTAAATCACCAGAATTAAACAATCTAATATCTTTTATTCAATATTTCACAGCAACAAGTCTTGTAATTCATATACCAAAAGCAAATCATCTATATTTTTCAGTATCAATTCATCATTCTTTCAAAACATTTGGATGTATCATACCAGCACCAAAAATCTCTATCCAACCAGTTCCTTTACACAAAGAACATCATTTTCAATTACAAATAGGACAAGAAACATCTCATTCAAATCATGGCTCTACAAATGGAAAATATGCAGGTCTAAGTCTAATCTTTACAGCTTGTCAAAATACACTTTCAAAAAACTTTTCCAAAAATCAGATTAAATTAGCTAATGAAATATTTTCATCTATAACAACTCATTCTAATTGCCAAAATGTAGTATCATGACTTGCATCGGTATTTTCTGCCCTAAAAACTTTTCAAGGAATCATTACTTTACAAGGAGCTCAATACTTTTTCATGATTTCATTTTGCCAAGAACTAGTTTGTGTTCTTAAAACTAAATTATCTCTATTTTCATCTGTTTGGTCAAGATAAAAAGTATCTTGCATATCTACAGCAGGATGATCTTTTGGAATATTTACAGAAAAGAAATTTTGATATTTAGTCACTATTTCATTACCTGATTCTATTACAAATCACATATTTTTTAAAATATCTTCAAGATATCTCCTAATTCACAATTGTAATCAATATGTTCATAATTTGTCCTTAACTCATCATAATGTAATATCTACAATATCATTATTTAATAATTTATCTATTTGAGTTTTATATAAATTATCAAACTTTTCTTTTGCTTTAGTTTCTACAGAATTTTTTAAACTTGCTAATTCTTGTCATTTAGTTTTTTTCTCTTCCAAAGACAAATTTTTTAAATTTTTAAATTCAGCAGTAATAATTCATTTTTTTCATAAATATTCTTTCTTAACCTCTTCAAGTTGATCAATACTCTCAACTTTTTCTATTTTATTTAATATTTCTTCTAAATTCATACTATTTATTTAGTTATATAAAATGTTATCATAATAAAATTTCTACAATATAAATCCTATAAATTATCTAAGCCTTGCTCAAGCCTTTTCAGCCTCTTTGATAGCCTTATCCATCACTTTATTTATATCTTCATTTGTCATTTTCTCACCATAAATCTTGATAGTAAGTGCTATAGATTTTTCTTCTCATAAATCATAAATATCAAACACTTCTACATCTATTATTTCTTTTACTTTATTTACAGCAAACAATACTTTACCATAATTTTCTTCTTTTGAAATTACAAATGCTAAATCCCTACTTACGATTTGATCCTCAAGTGTGTAGTAATTCATCTTTTGAATAGCTTTGACTTTTGTCTTATTTTTCAGTTCTATAAGTTTATCTAAATCCATTTGAATAAATGTAATTTGAGATTTTTCAGATATTTTAAATTCTTTGTAATAATAAGGATGAACTGTAGCTATCTTTCAAATTTCTTGTCTATTTAACAAAATCTTTGCATATTGTTTTGGATGAGACATAGATTCTAACATTTCATCTTCTGGTTTATATTCCAAAAGTCATTTTAATCAATATTCTTGTAATAATTTATCTAAAGTATTTTTTAAAATAAATATATTATTTTCTTTGAAATTTTTAACTTCTTTTTGATAAACCATAGCTCAAGCTACTAACTTTTCTCCATTTTTTCTATCAAATATTCTACCAACTTCAAATACTTTGATATCATCATATTCTCTAAAATTTTTTGCTACTACTTCCAATAAATTAAAACATAAATTTGGTCTTAAATATTTAGTTTCAGGAGAAACAGGATTTTGTAAACTAAACAATCTGTCAGGATTTACTTGTTTGATTTTATGAACAGTTTCTAAATTTATCCAAGGATAAGTTTCAACTTCTGTAAATCTAAAATCTTCTACAAAAACTTCTTCTACAGTTCTTGTAAGTTCCACCTTTTCAGAATAAGGAACATTTTTCATAGTTTTAAATAAATCTTTTCATTTTATATTTTCATAACCATAGATTCTAATAACTTCCTCAAAAATATCTTCTTTTATATTTATATCTGCAGGAGACCTCCAAAAAGGAACTTTTATTTGATTTCCATTAAATTCAAATCATAAGTTTTTCAATATTCCTTCTATATTTTCTTGTTCCATCTCATCAATACCTGAGAAATTCTTTATTTTTTCAAAATCAAATCCTAAGTGTTTAGAATAAAGTTTTTTAACTTCATCAGTATAAAAATAATTTACACCACCAAGCTCATATTTTAAACCAGACATTTTTAATTGATCTAACAATAAAATCATAGCATACAAACTATAAAGTGGTGAAATATTTTTTTCAAATCTTATCTTTGCACCTGTTCTTAAATTTAATCTATTTGCAGTTTTTCTCACAACTATTGGATCAAAATTTGCTATTTCTACCAAAATATTACTTGTTTTTTCAGTTACTTGAGAACTTTCTCCACCAATAACACCAGCAAGAGCTAATATCTTTTCATTATCCTTTATAATTATATCTCATTTTTCTAATTTATGTTCCTTTCAAGTTAAATCTATAAAAATTTCATCTCATTTTGCGTCTTCTACAGAAATATTTCCATTTATTTTATCAGCATCAAAAAAATGTATTGGTTGACCTGTCAAAAGCATAAACAAATTAGAAAAATCTACAAAATTGTTTATTGGTTGTTCATCTAAATCTATCAACTCAAGCCTTTCTTTAAAAGCTGATTTTTTAATTTCTACATTTTTTAATTCCAAATTTATATAAGACCTAGTCGAAGCTGAATCTACAAATAATTTCTTATCCAAATTTGTAGAATGCTCCAAAATGTCGAAAATATTATTATTTTGAAATATTTCAAAAATTTGTGGAACATTATTCATGAAAATCTTTTCTTTTCAAAAATTTTTATAAATAGCATTTAACTCTATAGCTTGACCAAGATGTCATGTAAGATCAGGTCTATTTGTAAGAGTTTTATTATCTATATCAAAAATAAAATTATCCAAAAATGGAACTTCCAAAGAAAGTTTTTTACCTAAATCAGATTTACTTAAATTATTTAAATCTTCATCCAAAATCCAAATACCATGAACATCCAAATCTTCAGCAATACCTAATTCATCTTTTGAACAAATCATTCCATTTGATTCAACTCATCTCATAACTACAGGCTTGATTTTCAAATCTTTAGATGAGATATAAGCTCAAGGTAATGCAACAGGAACATAAACTCATTTTACAATATTTACAGCTCAAGTAACTATTTGATAAGTTCATTTTTTCCCACAATCAACTTCTGTAATATACAAACTATCCGCATCAGGGTGTTTTTCACATTTTGTAGTCCATCAAATCACTATCTCATCTGGAATTTTTCTTGTATGAATTTCCTCTATTTCACAAGTTTTCAATGTAAGATAATCAGCAATATTCTCAGATTCATCTTTAATATTAATATATCTTTTCAATAAACTTCAACTAAATAACATAAATTTCTAATTTTAAAAATTTAAAAAACTGTATTATTTCTTTTTATCTTTTTTATAAGAATATTCAAGAAAAGAACTTCAATTTAAACTTATAAAAAAACACTATACATTAAATTATATCTCAAACATTCTTTTATTATAATAACTAATATCAACTAAATTATCATAAACAAAAATAAAATCTAAAAGAAATATATTATCTGTAGTTTTATCTATATTTCTTACTATTTCTACAAACCTATTATTTTGTTTAATCTTTGAAAAAAAATCTATATATTCTTTATAAGTCTCAATAAAATAATCATAAAATCATCTTATATCAATATTCACATATGAAATATATTTTTCTTCAAGTTTTTGAGAATATCAAGCAATATTTTGATAAATTATATATCCAAACAGACTTTCTCTCAATCTAGACAAATTTAGAATATCTTTTGGTTTAAATTTAATTCAAACATACTGCAAAAACTTATAATAAACTATAAAATCTGGATAATAGATATTTTTCTTAAAATTCTTTATTTCCCTTTCTGATGGTGTGTAATCATTGAACATAGTAGAATAATATTTTGTAAGATAATTTCTTTTTCAATTATATTTTCACAATTCCAAAATATCTTGCTGAAAATTACTTTTTAATAATTCGAAATATTTAGGGTTTGCTATGGTCTCCACATTAGTTTTTTGATTAAAATCTTGTAAAATTACTTTTTTAGATTGTAAAGCAACATTATGACAAGCAACAGGTTCAGTATATTCTACAAATCTTGTAATCTTTTTAATGTTTTTCTTATGTTTTAAATAAAAACTTTCCATAAAATACAAATCATCCAATTTATAGTAATATTTTTTATCATATTCTAACTTAGAATTTTTATTTAATTTCTTATTTTCAATAACTTCCAATTGTAAATTATCTCAATTTCTATTTAACTTTCTATTGATAAGCAAAAGATAATAATCCAAAAATTGCTCATTTATTGAAGAAACCTTTTTTACATTTTCCATCATTTCACTAGACATCATTTCTTGAATTTGTTCAAGTCATAATGAAGGATCTACATCTATTTCAATATTATCAGCATTATAATCTCTCAAAGCATTGATATAATTTTCACTCCAATTCTCAAAATCTAAAATTTTATCAACCAACTCTTGTAAACTCATATCTACAGAAATATCAGAAATATGATCAAGTGAATCTACAAAATAATCAAAAAAATCTACATTATTTGGATTTGAAAAATAAGCAATATATGAAGTATCCCCCCTCAACATATTTAACATAGTTATCATATCTACATCTAAGTAGTAAGTATATCTTTTCAAAAATACATTTTTTGTTGTTTTTCAAATAACTCTAGAAAATTCATCCTTATCAGGAAAATCCATCATCATTCCTGAAATAAAATAATTATATAGCTGAATATCTGTATAAAGACGGTTCTCATAAACATTTGAAATTTGCTTTGTTGTTTTGTAAAGCAACATAAGAAAATCCGGCTCTTGATCAAAAATATCCATTACTTGTTTTACAAAAGCTTCTACTTGTTTTAAATCCTTCTTAGGATTTTCAGTAATTTCTAAATGATAAACAGTAGCTCTAATTAAGTTTATCAAAAAATGTAGATTTTTATTGTCATCATCAAATTCATATTGCTTAAATCAAGCAAAAAACATCAAAATTATATAATCTACTGCATACAAAAAAGGATTTAAATATTTTATAATTTCATTCTCATCAAAATATTCGTAATAAGTCTTTAATGTAAAAAGAACATACGAATTTAAAATTGTATAAATATTGTAATTATCAAATCAGTTTAGATTTGCATAAACTTTGTAAGCATAAAAAAAATGTTCTTCTTTCTGATCTTTAAATTTCAAGGTATGAGGTGTAAAATAAGAAAACCTCGTATCCAACTGTATAGCTCTCCTATTTTCTACTCCATATTTTATAGAAATACCATACAAAAGTTTTGGATTTATAAGCTTCAAATGAAAATTTATAGGAGATAATTCTGATTTAGATATATTTGAAGGAAAATATTTAAGTAAAATATTTCTAAACATAAAATATATTTTAAATATAAAAAACTACAGATAATTTACTTAAATAAGTAGTTTTTTCAAATAAAAAAAGAAGCATTTTTAGCTTCTTAAAATATTTATTTTATTCTTCAATATAATAACAACCTTCTTTAAAGTTATGTTTAGCTAAATCAGTTTGAATAGTTAATTCAATTTTAGTACAAGTATCTCAGTTATTTTCAAATTTATTTATTAATTTTCATAATTCTTTAACTGAATATATATCTACATTACAATCACTAGGATTTGACATTTTTGTAGCTAATACAAATCAAGCATTTTTAGTTCATTTACAAGAAATAGATCTATAAAAATATCATTTATTAGTTATCGGATCTGTTGGTATATCCATCAAATAATCAGGTGTTAGTGTATTTCATAAACTTTTAGGATATTCTCATTGATCATTAAAATACATTGTCAATGCAGTAGATATAGTAGAAAAATTTGCTTTTCTTGCAACATCAAAAGCTCTTTGGTTAGTAGAAACATATTCCTTTTTAGATGATAAATCTATTACTATAAAACTTATAGAAATAAATAACAAGACTCAATAAATTATTCATAATTCTTTTTTTGTTATACTTACAGAATTATCTAATCATACATAATTTTTCTCATCTTTTAATATTAATATAGGAAAATATATAGGTTCAAAAAAGAATAACAATAATGCACTACCCACTCATTTTTTAAATTTTTTACTTATTCTCAAATACAAATAAGGATAATAAAAGAAATTCACAATAGGAATAACTCATAATATACTAAAATATCACTTTAATCATCATAATCTAGTAAATAAATACATAATATACAATAAAGGTATAAGTAATCCAATAAGTGATAATATATACATAATAGAAGATTGTATATATTCCATTTTTTCATTTCAAAGCATTCAAGAATGATAGTCTCCTACACCTATTTGAGTCATATGAGAAGAAGATAGACTTCCTCAAACTACACCTAAAGATGTATGTCCTTGGTCATTAAAACCTGCTGCAAATGAAAAATTAAAAAATAAACTAACTAAAAAAGTTACTAATCACAATATCAAATAAGCTATAACAAGATGAAAAAACGGAAACCATCATTTATTAATCTTTATTAATCTTTCTACCTTATAAAAAGCTACAATATTTATAACCACTAATAAAACCAGTAAAATAATTCAAAATATAGTCATCTTTAAAATATTACAAAATAAAATCAGTCCTTTAAAGACTATTATTACTATTATTATTATTATTATTATCAAGAGATTTTTATAAAATCTTACAATGTAATTTCATCTTCCCAAGTTCCGTGCAAATTACATCTTGCTTGGATTTTATAAGTTCATTTTTTTAATTCGAACAAATCAACTTCTATTTTAGGTTCCTGTCCTGCCTCCAA
>JALUXR010000074.1 GCA_027013285.1 Candidatus Altimarinota bacterium
CATCCGTCCTATGCTCTTAAATTAGACTTTATCCTTTCTAGATATATATGATTATGTTAAATATCCTCCGTTGTCTTTTCTTCCTTGACAGTGAAAAACATAATAACTTTTTTTCTTTTTATTTCAAGTCTTTTTTATACTTTTTTTGTTATTTTAAAAGAATAAATATGATACCACACTAAATAACTATGTTATATAAATATATTTAAAAAATAATATTTTCTATATCTTCAACTAAAAATAATTCTCTATTATGTTTTTTTGAGAGTACTATACATAATTGTTTTTCTTTATTATGTCTAAATCATATAAAAGTACATTTGTATCAATCATATATAATATCCTCTAAATAAAGTTCTTCAAAATCTATATTTCATAAAATAGCTTGTTTAAATTTTTTATAACTCATTGCTCATATTTTTTTATTTTCAATGACTGGAAAGTATATTTGTTTAGATAAATTTAAATATTCTTTATACATATTATCTATTTCTATAATTTCTTCCAAATCTTGATTAGTTATTTTTTTAAGTCATTTTCAATTTCATCTTTGAAAATACAAAAATAAAGAAGAAGCTGTATTAATTATATCTTCTGGCTTCTTAAATAAAGAAAATAATTCATCGTCATAACCAAATCATTCTAGCAAATTAGATATATTTTTTCTGATTGTCTTTGTTCATATATTATTTTTATTTCAAATAGATATATAATATTCCATTAATATTGAAAATAATTTAATAAAATTAATCTAATACATCCAGTATATTATTTTTAATAATTTCATACCCCTCTTTTTTATCAAGTATTTTCCATCATTTTTGTAAAAGTTTATCTCTTAATTCATCAGATGTAGAAAAATCTTTATTTTTTTTAGCTTCCCATCTTTCTTCTGCCAAAAGTTTTATTTCTTCTGGAATTTCTATTTTTTCTTTTTCAATAGCTTTAAACAAATCAAGTTTTAATATATTTTCATCAATATACTTTATTAACCCTAAAATTTGTATGTCTTCATCTATTAGATTTTCTTTTAAAGGTAAACTATTTACAAATTTATTTATATAAGCAATAAGATTTACAGTATCTATATCATCTAATAAATAATCTATCATTTTCCATCAATCTAATTTATTTTTATATATATTTCTTATATCTTCTAATTTTAAAATTTGTAGTTTATTATTTAAAGTATTCAATTTGCTCCTTAACTTATTATAAGCTTTCTCAATAGCTTTCAAATCTTCCCAAGAAAAATCTTGTATAGATCTATAATTAGCAGTATAAATAAAATATTTAAAAATTAATGGATTAAATCACTTTTGAATAATATCATCAAGATTAATTACATTTCCCAACGATTTACTCATTTTTCAGTTTTTTAAATTCAAAAACTCATTATGTAACCAATAATTCACCCATTTATGTCAAAAAGCTGTTTCACTTTGAGCAATCTCATCCGTATGATGCACTGGAATATGATCTATTCATCAAGTATGTATATCAAACCTTTCTCATAAATATTTACAAGACATTGCAGAACATTCTATATGCCAACCTGGAAAACCTTTTTCCCAAGGACTATCCCATTCCATTTGTCTTTTTTTATCTTTTGGTGAGAATTTCCATAAAGCAAAGTCAGTTTTATTTTTCTTTTTATTATTTTGAACTCTTGCACAAGATAAAATTCAATCTAAATGTCCTTTTGGTAATAATTTTCAATAATCTTTTACCTTTGAAGTATCCATATAAATTCAATCTCATGAAATTTCATAAGTATAACCTTTTTCTTCAAGTTTTTTAACTAAATCAATTTGTTCTTGAATATGTTCAGTAGCCTTTGGATGAACATCAAATTTTATATTAAGTTTTTTCAAATAATCATAAAAAATATTTTCATATTCTTTTGCGATATCCCAAGCTGTTTTTTCTTCATTTTTTGAAGCCTTTTCGAGTTTATCTTCACCATTATCTCCATCATCTGTCAAATGTCCAACATCTGTAATATTTACAACATGTTTTACAGGTATTCATAATATTTTTTCAATAACATTTCTCAAAGTAGAAGCAAAAATATATGCTCTTAGATTTCAAATATGAGGTTTACCATAAACAGTAGGTCCACAAGTATAAATACCAACTTGCTTTTCGTTTATTGGTTTAAATTCTTGTTTTTCTCTTCAAAGTGTATTAAAAACTTTTAATTTCATAAATTATTTATTTAAGTTTAAATCTAAATTATAATAACAAATATTAATTTCAATTCAAATAAAAAAAATAGAAAGACAATTCCTTCTATTTATACAATAATATCTATTATTATTCAGTTAATATTTTACCTTCTTGTTCTTCTCATCATTCATTTTCCATACCTTGAACAGAATCTACAAATGCAGACAATAATATTCAAATAACATCTTCATCTTTCTCTATAGTTTGTCCTGTAAGTTCAGTAAATACTCATTTTAATTCTTGTAATGAAGCATACAATTCCTCTGGTAACTCAATAGTTTTTATTGCATCAGTCATGATTATAAATAATTTTATAAAAAATCTAACCTAAATTATTAGATTAGACCTATTTTAATATATAATGTATTATTTTCAATACTAACTTATAGCAACCTGAACACTAGGTCACATACTAGGAGCAATATATACTTTGCTTATCAAAGCTCATTTTACACCTGTAGGTTTAGCTGCATTCATAGCATTTACCAAAGATTGAGTATTTTCAGCTAATGATTTTTCGTCAAAACTTACTTTACCAATTCAAGTATGAATTACACCAGATTTATCTAATTTAAATTCAACTCTTCATTTCTTAATTTCATTTATAGTTTCAGAAATCTTTGGAGTAACTGTACCAGCTTTTGGAGAAGGCATCAATCATTTTGGTCATAAAATCTTAGCAGCTTTAGCTAAATCCCTCATCATATCAGGAGAAGTAACCAAAACATCAAATTTAATATCTCATTTTGTAATATCAGCCATAAGCTCAACATTACCAGCTATATCAGCTCAAGCCTTTTTAGCATCTTCTATTTTATCATCAGATACAAAAGCAGCAACTACTACTTTTTTACCAGTACCATGAGGTAAAACAACAGTTCATCTTAAATTTTGATCATTATATTTAGGATTTGCATTTGTTTGAATATGTATTTCTACAGTTCAATCAAATTTTGTGTAAGAAACTTTCTTCACTAATGAAACTGCTTCTTCAAGAGGATATTTCTTTTCAGAATCTACCAACTCTACAGCAGCTTTATACTTCTTTCAATGTCTCATTAATTTAAAGTAATAACAGAATAAAATGGTCCAAACGGCTATTAACCTCCCAGCTTATTTATCTATTAAAAATGTTGAGGAATATATTTTAGAATAATTTTGAAAATATTATTTAACTTCTAATCAAATACTTTTTGCAGTACCAACTAATGATTTTGCAATAGCTTCAATATCATCAGTATTCATATCATTTTTCTTAATCTCAGCTATTTCTCTTAAATCATCCATAGTAACAGATCAAATCTTTTTTGTGTTTGATTCTGCAGATCATTTTTTAACTTTTGCTTTCCATTTTATAAGATCAGAAGAACGAGGTGATTTTAAAACCATATCAAAACTTCTATCTATATATACTGTAACATCACATGGAACTTTTACATCAAATCAACCAAATTGTTGAATATAATCTCTAGTTTTATCATTGAAATCTTTTGTAAATGCACCAATATTTATACCATGTTGTCAAAGCATAGGACCAACTGGAGGAGCTGGTGTAGCCTTTCAAGCCAACAAATGGATTTTGAATTTAGTTTGAACTTTTTTTGCCATAACTATATTACTAAACAAAATAAAATATTCCTTTTTAAAGAATAATACAACTATTGAAATGTTTATTCTAATATATAAATTTCCTCAAATTTTTATGAATAAGCTAGTTTATAATAGTTTTTAGATTTCTTTTTTCAAGGTAAAATAAATAATTATAATTTCTAAATATTTTAAATAAAATTATAATTCTAATAATTACTTTGACTTTAAGAAATATTTTAATATAAAACTTTTACGGTTCAAAATCAAAAACAGTAAATTAAAAGGAGTCAATTATGGAAATTGATACAGAAAACATTGGTCAAGTCACAAAAGCTCTATTAAATCAAGAACAAGATTTAGAGTCTATGTCTTCAGAGCAAATTCAATTTGAAATTAAGATTATAGAGAGTTTTTTAGAAGAATTACAAAAGAAAAAAAATGAATTAGAACAAGAAATTGAATTATACGAAGAAGACTGTGTAGATTATGAAAAAGAAAAACTTCAAGAAGTAAATACTTCAATTGAAACAGTATCTAATTACTTAGATAGATTATATGATTTTGAATCGTTTGCAGAATAATCTGTAATTTGAGGTTGGGTGTCCCCTTCCTCTTTTTTTATAAAAGAAAATTAGTATAAATAAAAATAATTTTAAATTAAAATAAACATTATCAAATATGGATTACTTAAAACAAATTATAGATAAATTATATAAACTACCTGAAGACCAACTTACAAATGAAAATTTACATAAAGTAAAAAAATGAACTATCAAAGAGTTATGAATAAAAATAATTCCTACAAATATTCAATTACAAAGAAAATATCAAGAATTATTAAAAGAATGAAAAATAAAAGATAATAAACAAATACATTTTTTGCTAATGAAAAGAAAAATAAGATCACTTTCTGGTATAGTTCCAATTCAAGTTTTAACAAAACCTTGGCCTTGCCCGGGTAAATGTATTTTCTGCCCAAATGAAAGTATTATGCCTAAAAGTTATATCAGCACAGAACCAGGTGCAATGAGAGCTTTACTAAATCAATTTGATCCACTAAAACAATCATTTAATAGACTTTTATCATTACAAAGTACTGGACACAATACAGATAAAATTGAAATGATCGTGCTATGATGAAGTTTTGATGCCTACGATATGGAATATAAAACTAATTTTATAAAACAGCTTTATGATGCTTGTAATATTTTTCAAAATATTAAATCAAAAATAGATACTGAAGTTGATAATCCTAAATCAGCAAGATTTACTATAGATTTAGAAAAATTAGATTTACAACTTTCAAAATCAATAGAAGAAGCTCAAAAAATAAATGAAACATCTGAAAATAGGATTATTTGACTTACTATAGAAACAAGGCCAGACCTTGTAAATGAAAAAAATATTCAATTTTGGAGAAAACTTGGAGTTACAAGAATAGAAATTTGAATACAATCTACTTTTGATGATATATTGGAAGCTAACAAAAGATGACATACTATAGAACAAGCTAAACAAGCCTTACATTTGATTAGAAAATATTGAATCAAAATTTCAACTCATATGATGCCAGGTCTTTACAAATCTACTATAGAAAAAGATATAGAAAGTTTCAAAATATTATTTGAAGATCCTTATTTAAAACCTGATGAATTAAAGTTTTATCCAACAAGTGTAATTCCAAATACTGAACTTTACCAACTTTACAAAAAATGAGAATACACTCCTATCACAACAGAAGAGATCAAAAAAATCATTAAAGAAGTAAAACAAAATTATATTCCCCCATATACTAGAATCAAAAGACTTATTAGAGATATTCCAGAAAGTGAAATAGTTTCTTGAAGTATGATTACAAATCTTAGACAATTAGCTGAACATGAATTAAAAAAAGAATTAAAAATAGATAAAAAACTACAAAAAAAATATTTTCATAGACTTTTTGAAAATCAAGAATGACTAGAAATAAAAGTTTTTGATGTTAAAGATTTTGATAATCTAAAAGAAATCAAACTAGAAAAACATACAAATGAAAACTTAATCTGTTTATGTACAAGATGTAGGGAAATTAGAAACCAAAAAAATACAAATGATAATATAATTTTAGTTATGAGAAAGTATTTATCTTCTGTTGGAGAAGAATATTTTATTAGTTTTGAAAATATGGATGGATATTTAATCTGATTTACAAGACTTTTAATCCCAACAAATGATTTTGCAAATTTTGAATGACTTGGAGAAAAAACAGCCATAGTAAGAGAGCTACATGTGTATGGATTACAAGAAAAAATATGAGAGAAATGAGAAGAATCACAACATAAAGGGTTTGGTACCAAACTAATGAAAACTGCAGAAAAGTTGAGTAAAGAGAAATGATTTGAGAAAGTTTCAGTAATTTCTTGAGTTTGAGTAAAATGATTTTATAAAAAGATATGATATAACCCTGAATGAACTTACATGGTAAAAGAAATATAAAATGCAAATGGAACAATATATTTTAAACTGAATTATAATATTTTTTCTAATTATAATTTTAACATTTTTTCAAAAATATTATTATAAATTTCTATATTATTTAAAGCAGTTTTTTTGATTAAAATATATTATAGACTTTATAATAAGATCTTGAGTTATTTTACATGAGTTTTCACATATTTTCTTTTCATTTTTAGCAACTTTTATATGATCTACTATAAATTTTATTATATTTTTATGATTTATAAGTATATTTAGCCTAATTTTTAATTACTTCATTATATTTTGTATAAGTTTTTTATTATGATTTAATTTAATTTTTAATAAAAAAAGTAGTAAAATAAATCACTACCTACCCTTTTTTATTTTTCTCCTCAACCTAGAATTTATACCAGAATAAACAAATTTAGTTTCACTAGAATTAGCTAAGAAAACTAATCTATACCCATCTAAATCTTCTCTTAATCAAGTTTGTTTACAAACCACCTTTCTTCCACTTTTATCCCGAGAAAATTTGTTTAAGTTAGGATTTTCAAGATCGAATATTAATCATTTTTCTAATTTTTCTTCTTCAGAAAATCACTTATTTTTTAAATATCTTTTTCATCAAGATTTTATAAGCTTTATCTTCTCAAGTTGCTTTTTTTTCTTTAAAATTCATATTTTATTTGTCCTTACCATTATTTTGTTTGATTAGATAAATAATCTTGTCACAAAATTAAACTCATATCATAACCACTTCATGAATATTTTACATCTCAAGTTTTATAAGAAATATCTCATATAAAAGTAGTTAATAAACTCTCAGTTATAGGTTTTTTATTATAAATATAAGAAATATTATTTTTATAAATTTTTCTAGCATTTTTTACATCAACTATATTAAATCAATAATTTTTTAACTTAAAAGCCAAATCCGATGCAACAGACTTTAAATATCATCTATAATATTTTTTTATAAATCTATTTCATATTCAATTTAAAATCTGTATTTTTGTATTTTCTAACCATAATTCTGGATATCATAAAGCTATAAAAGCAAATTTTTGAATATCTTTATAATTCTCAACATTTTTAGCAGTTGCTCATACTGGAAGTAAAACTGCTTGACCATTAAAATCTGCTCTAACAGCTGGATAAACAAAACAACCTGGAGTTAAATTTTTCCGATATGTTGATTGTAAATAGCAATCTCAATTCAAAACATATGAATGAATTTTTATATTTTTAGCATATTTTACAAATCATAAAAGTGTATCAAAACCTAGATCTGTATGCACAGTATCAGTAAATTGCAAATATAAAGATTTCATCTTAGAAGGAGAAAATAATATTCATGAACTTACAAATTTATGCAAAATAGCTCTAATTATTTGTTCTTGTCTTGCTGATCTTGAAAAATCACTAGTACTATGTCTACTTCTTGCATATTTAAGAGCTGTTGCTCAATCTAAATGATGTATTCATTTTGAAATACTAAAAGTAATATAAGTTCGATTTGGCCCGGGATATCTATGATCCACTAAATTTTCCTTTACATCCACAGTTACTCATCATAAATCATTTACTAATTTTTCAAATCATCAAAAATCAACCAAAACATAGTA
>JALUXR010000075.1 GCA_027013285.1 Candidatus Altimarinota bacterium
CTTTGTATCCTATACTTTGTAAGGCTTGATTTTCGATAGTATATCACATATCTAATAATGTTTTAACTTCATCTATAAGTCATTGTTGAAACATTTCTTTAATTCTTTTGTTTATTTTTGGATTTGCGATTTCTTTGTCAGCCCATTTAATTATCATTAAAATAGGGAAAGGAACTTCTTGTTCATAGCAAACTTCTGATTTTGGTTTTCAGGTTTTTTCGTATATTTCAAGTGCTCTTATGATAAATCTTATAGAATTTGGATGTAGTTTCATAGCTTCTTGAGGATCTATTTTGTTTAATTTTTTTCGTAAAATTCAAGGATTTTCTTCTTCTAGTTTATAAAGTTTTTCTCTAAAGTTAAAGTCAGGCTTTGCATCTGGTAAAGAATAATTTTTATAGATAGTGTCTGTATAAAGTCCTGTTCATCATACAACAAAAGCTGTTTTTCATTTTTTCTGAATTGATGAAATTATATTTAAAGTATCTTTTTTCCAGTCTCATGCAGTGTAAAATTCGTTCGGCTCTAGAAAATCTATTAGATGATGTTTAATTTCTTTTCTAATTTCTAAAGGAATTTTATCTGTTCATATATTCATATGTTTAAAAAGTTGTCTGCTATCTGCTGAAACAACTTCTGCATCTATTCATGAATTTACTAAATCTATGCTAAGTTGTGTTTTCCCACTTGCAGTAGGTCCTACTATAAAAACTACTCAGTTTGGATTTTTTTTTATAAAATCTTTAACTTGAAGTTGTATTTGTTCTAACATTTTAAGTATTAGAGAATAAAAATATTAATTATTGTTATAGTTCTACTATGTTTGAAATCAACTAAAAAATCATTAGTATAAATTGAATATTTAACAAGTAATATTTATTTTATGTTTAAAGTAGAGTATAGTTCTAATTTGAAATGAGAAATCACTGTTTCAGCTAGTAAAAATGCTGCTTTACCGATTTTGGCTGCGAACTTTTTGGTTGACAAACAAATTAACTTAACAAACTTACCTGATATAGTAGATGTTCGTGTTTTGGATGAAATATGAGATACTTACTTACAAAAATGAACTTTGGTGTGACCTATGACTGAAAGAATTAGATCTAGTATTTTACTTATTCCTGTATGACTTTATAAATATTGAAAAATTTCATTTTCGAATTGTGGAGGGTGTTCTTTGGGAAAAAGACCTTTGGATACTTTTGATAATGCTTTTGAACAGGCCTGAGTAAAAGTTTTGATAAAACCTGATAGAAAAATATTTAAAACTGTTTCGAAGCCTAAAAAAAAGATAATTTTAACTTCATTTTCTGTAACTGCAACAGAAGCTATTTTAACTTATTTAGCATTTTTAGATAAAATAGATTATGAGATAGAAATTGCAAATATAGCTATAGAACCGCATGTTATAGATTTGATAAATTTTTTGAAAAATATTTGAGCAAATATAAGATTATGATATGATCATAGAGTATCTGTAAAACCATCGAAAATTAACATTAAAAATTATGAATACGATATAGTTTCTGATTACATTGAAGCTGGCACATACTTTGGGTTGGGTGCAATAGCTGATGAAAGTGAGATTATAATAAAAAATATAAATCCTTCTCATCTTGAGTCTGTATTTACAACAGCAGATAAAATTTGAATAAATTATGAATATGGGAAAGATTTTATAAAAGTTAATTCATTTAATAAAAAAAATTACAAACCTACAAATATACAAACTATGATATATCCTTGATTTCCGACAGATTTACAAAGTATTTTTTGAATTTTACTTACACAAATTAAATGAATTAGCAAAATACATGAAGTTTTGTTTGAATGAAGATTTGCATATTTTGCAGAATTAGAAAATATGTGAGCTCATATTGAAATACTGAATCCACATGAAGTTTTGATAGTTTGATGAAAAAAGTTAATTTGAACTTATGTAAATACTAGAGATTTGAGAGCCTGAGCTTGATTGATTTTGTCTTGAGTAGTTGCAAAATGAACTACATTTATAACAAATGAAAATATTATCAAAAGAGGTTATGAAAATATCGTAGCTAAATTACAGGGAATTGGGGTGAATATTGAGGAAACTTAAATTAAATTCATAGGGAGCCAGTCTATTTGAAATCATTTTTCTCTAATTTTTAATCTTTTCACAGCCTGGTCAAAGAAAGGTTTTATATTATCTCATTTTAAAATGATATTATAGTTATATTTTCAAAATTTTTTATAAACTAGTTGTGGGGTTTGATAAATTTCTATATTTATATTTTCTTTTTCTATGAGATATTTTAATTCAGATTCTAGTTTTGATATTTTTCTATATAAACTTTCTTCAATTTCTGCTTTATATTTTAATACTACAATTTCTGAAAAAGGAGGGTAGTTAAATTGTTTTCTATATTTTAATTCTTCTTTCCAAAATCAGTTTAAATCTAATTGTAAAATATATTTGTAAACATAATGTTCAATATTAAAAGTTTGAATTATGAAATTTGAAGTTGGATATTTTTTTATAAATTCATATAAAAATAAGAAATGTTTTTCTCATACATTAAAATCAGGGATACTTAATCAAGTATCAGCATTAAAAAATATAATTAAATCAGGCATAAAGTTTTTACTGTATTGAGAGAATATATTTGTAGATATTATAAATTGTTGCTTTTTAAGTTCATTTTGTATTTTTAATATTTTATTTTTACTATTTATGTTAGTATTTTCTACAATTAAAGGAGAAATATTGTATGTATTTTGTAGTATTTCTTGTAGTTTGTAAGTTCAGATTCAAGATTCTACTATGTTTGTGCTTCAGCATTTTTGACAAACTCAAGTATTTTCATAAATTCTTTTACAAATGGGACACATAGATATAAATTGATCTTTATTTTTGTATTTAGCTATTGGAATAGAGCAGTGTTTACATTTTGGAATATATCCACAATCTTTACATATATTTGAAGAACTAAATCATTTTCTATTTGTTATGAAAAGTATTTTTTTTCAATTAGAAATATATTTTTTTATACTTTTGTCTGTTAATTCTCAAAAAAGCCTACTTGGTCAAGCAAGTAGGTTTACAAGGGCAATTTTCTTATTTTCTTTTTCGGATAAAATATACATATTTATAAATATTAATTACGAATTAGACAGAGCTCAAATAAGATTTGCCATAGGTAAGAATATTGATGCAACAATAACTCATACTATACCTGCTATAAATACCATCAATATAGGTTCTATTAAACTCATAAGTCATCATACTTTTGTATCTATTTCCTCTCTATAAAATGTAGCCATTTGGTCAAGTATTTCTCAAACATTACCTGCTTTTTCTCAAATTCATATAATTTGAATTAAAATTGGATTAAACAACCAACTTCATTCGAATGATTCTGTCATTCCAAGTCATACTTCAAGATCTTTTTTTACATCAAGTATCTTTTGTTTGTAATGATAATTTTGAAATATATTAGCTATCTGATCGAAAGATACTAAAGGAGATAATCATGCAGAATAAAAATCTCATAATAATTTTGAAAATCTATACCGGTAATATGTCATTATTAATGGTCAAACAACTGGGAGTTTTAAAACTATTTTATCCATAATAATTTTAAATGGTAGAAATTTTGTATATAATATTTTATATATAATAGGAATTCATACAAATCATATGATAATTCATAGATAATGTGCTCTTAAAAAATCTGATGAATGCATAACAAACAACGTAATATCTGGTAATTTAGTTCCTTTTGGAAATATTATTAGTATAGAAGGTATTACTTTTATAAGAAGAACAGCAATTGCAAATGCAGCAATGATTAAAATAATACTAGGATAAATCATTGCTGATTTAAGCTTTTTTTTAATTTGTTCAAACTTTTCTAATTCTACAGCCATACTATTTAATGTATCTGGTAGATTACCCATTTGTTCTGAAGAGCGAATAAGCTCTATTTCTGCTGGTTGGAAAAAATTATCATATTTTGATAAAGCATCTGCAAGTCAAGCTCATTCATTTATACTATATAGAGTATCTTTGATAATTTTTCTTACTCATGGATGAGATTCAGATTTTAAAATACTTTCTAATGAATCTCTTATTCCTAAACCAGCTTTTTGAGTAACAGCTAAAAGTCTAAAAAATACTACCTTATTTTCTGACTTAGGTGTATTCATTTTGATGTATAAATCTTCAAAAAATCATCTCTTTTGTTTTCATCAAATGATTGCCATTTTATTATTTTATTAATTAAATAAGTATTTCTCTTGGCTTACTTCCTTCTTGTGGTCATACTATTCATTTTTCTTCAAGTTGATCCATAAGTCTTGCAGCACGGGCAAATCATACTTTAAGCCTCCTTTGTAATAATGTAATGGATGCTTTGTGAGTTTGTTGAATAATCTCAATAGATTGTTTAATTAATTCATCGTCATCACCGTTTCATCATCATGTATAGTTACTATCAGGTTGATTTCATTCTAAAATATCTATAAGTTCTTTATCATATATGTCTTCTTCATTTTCTATTCACTTTAGATATTTTTCTTTTAATGTAGATATTATATTTTCTGTATCTTCAGTAGAAACTAATGGAGCTTGGACTCTAATTGGATGTTTATAGTTCGGAGATACAAACAATAAATCTCATCTTCATAATAAATCTTCAGCACCTGATCTATCTAAAATAGTTCTAGAATCTATACTACTTACAACTCAAAATGCAATTCTTGTAGGTATATTAGCTTTTATTAAACCTGTAATAACATTTACAGAAGGTCTTTGAGTTGCTAAAATTAAATGCATTCAGACAGCTCTTGCCATTTGTGCGATACGAGCAATATTATGCTCAACATCTTTTTTATTTCAACTCATCATAAGATCTGCTAACTCATCTACTATGATTACTATTCTACTCATTTTATCTTTTTCGTCAACTTTTTCGTTATATTCATATATATTTCTTACTTTCTTATCTTTTAATAATTTATATCTTCTATTCATAACGTCTACGGCCCATTTCAATGCTTTTAATGCTTTGTCTGGTTCATTTATAATTGGAGCTAATAAATGTGGTAATCCATCGTATAATCATAGTTCTACTTGTTTTGGATCTACCATAATTAGTTTTAATTCATCTGGAGTATTTTGATATAATAATGAAATAATATAATCATTTATAGCTACAGATTTACCAGATCAAGTTTGTCATGCAACAAGTAAATGTGGCATTTTTTCTAATGGTTCTAGGAATAAGCTTCAATCTATAGCTTTTCAAATAGATAAATTTGTAAATGACTTATTCATTGAATTTGAAAATTCTTTAGATTTTAGAATTTCAGATAAATAGACTATTTTTGATTTAGGATTTGGCATTTCTATTCAAACAAACTCTGTTCAAGGTATTGGAGCTAATATTCTTATAGCTGATTTTAAAGATAATGATAAGTCTTTTTTTAGATTTTCTATACTTGAAACTTTAATTCATTTTGCTAATTTAAGCTTAAATTGTATTACAGAAGGTCACACTTCATATCACACCACTTCAACTGGAATATTAAATTCATTAAGTTTATTTTGTATTTCTCAAGCTTGTTGTATTAGTATATTTTCATCTATAGAAATAGTTGAATCTCATTGTTCAAGATTATTTACAGGAAAAGTAGGCTTATCTTTTGGATAAGATATTTTTATTTTTTCAGTTTTTGTTGTTTCTTCTATTTTCTTTTTTATTTTATCTTTAAAAATATTCTTTATTAAATTCTCTTTCTTGTTAATTATACTTTCTTTATTTGTAAGTTCTTCATTTTTTTGTAATTTATTTATTTCGGAAACTTTAACTTTTATTTTTTTTCTTTTAATTTCTTTTTTTTCAGGAATTTCAAATTCTATTTGAGGAATAAGCAAAAATAGGTTTAATTTCCATGCTGTAAATATTGTAGAAATTCAAAATAATGCTATGGAAAGTGTTTTTGTCGCACTTATAGAGTTTCATAATATTATAGATATTAATTTTATTCACCCATATCAAATATATCATCCTGTTGCAAATATATTATCTGAACTTGCAGAATTTAATAATGGAAATGATAAAATTATTAGTAAAAATATAAAACTAATAAAACTATATGTAAAAATTCTTTCTTTCCAATTTGCAGGGTATAGTATAAGAACTATTCATAAAAATATTAATAATCAGTAAAAGAAATTACTTCATAATTTTCAAAAGAAAAAATCAGTAAGATAATCCAAATAAATTAGTGGAGAATTAGGTGCATAAAAATTAATAAAAAAATATAATAATCATATACTTATCAAAATTAGACCTATCTTTCAAGGACTTGATACAACTTTTCTTTTTTTAGAAGTTTTTCTTTTTTTTCTAGCCATAAATGTTTTAAAATATTTTATAAACTATTTATGATAATATAAAATTAATCTTTCTTTTCAACTAAAATATGTATATTCCCAATAGTACCATCTTTTATTTTTAAAACTTTTAATTGTATCTTTTTGTTATCTTTTAGAATTATTTCTAAATTTTCTCATTGTTTTGGAAATCTTTCTAAAATATTGGTAATTACATAGCTTAAAGTTTCTCCATCATAAGCTTTATTTTCTTCAATATCTAAATCTTTTTCAGTTAAATTAAATAATTCTAGCACTTCTTCAAAAGGAAGTATAGAACTTACAACATATTCATTATTTGAAATCTTTTGAATATTGTTTTCTTCTTTATCTGTTTCATCTTGTATCTCTCAGAAAACCTCTTCAATAATATCTTCTAGTGTAATAAGTCAATCAACTCCACCGTATTCGTCTATAACTATAGCCATTTGATGATGATTTTTTTGAAATGTTTTTAGTAATTCATCTATTGGTTTATTTAATGGGACTTTAATGGCTTTAAATAATTTTATATCTTTTAGTTTTTTATTTTTGTTTCAATTATTTAATTCTTCTAATAGTGTTCTAATATTTATTATTCATATTATTTTATCTATATCTTCATGATATACTGGTATTCTACTATGAGTATGTGTTAAAATATAGTTAATTGAATCTTCTATAGTTGTATCATCAGAAAGTTTATCAAATTTAACTCTAGGTGTCATAATCTCATCTACAGATATTTCATCAAATTCTAATATATTTTTCAGGTGTTTATGTTCTTCTTTTTCTAGTGTTCAACTTTCTTTTCACATATCTATAAATGCTTCTATTTCTTCTTCAGAAACTTGATTCTCTTTGTTTTTTCAAGTAAATAATTTTGTTATAAATTCTATAATAATTACTAATGGATATAATAAAAACATTAAAGTTTTATAAATTCAAGCTACAGAAAGTGAAATTTTTTCTGAATTTTTGATGGCAAAACTTTTTGGAGCTATTTCTCAAAATAATAATAAAAGTAATGTTACTATTCAAGTTGCTATAGCTATGGCAGTAGATTGATCTAATCATAATCAAGAATTTTTTGCTATTCACATTGCAATAGTAGTTGCAAAAGCAGCTGTAAATGTGTTTACAAGATTATTTCAAATTAAGATAGTAATAAGTAATTTATCTGATTTTTCTTTAATATATTTTAATGCTTTTGATCAAGATAATCACTGTTTTAAGAAAGATTCAATTTTATGTTTTGGTAAGCTCATAAGAGCTATTTCAGTTCAAGAAAAAAATGCTGATAGTGCTAATAAAACTATGAAAATTAATATCGTGGGTCAACTCATTTGTTGTTATATATTTTTAATATTAAGTAAATATGCTTTGTATAACTAATTATTTGTTTTTTTCAATAAAACTATTTTAGCTTAAATCTTATAAAAGTTAATCAGTAAATTGTTAATAAAATTAATAAAATCCATTTCAAATAATAGTTTAAATAAGTATATTCTGCTATTTTTTTAATTTGTTCGTAATTTTTGACATAATTATATAATTTTCATAGTATTTCTAAAAAATCTCATTTTGATTCTAATTTTTTAAACTCTCATCAAGTTTGTTTAGCAATTTCTTTTAAAACTTTTAAATTTATGCTTGTTGGCACATCAGAACCATAAATATCTTCTCAAACTATATATCTATAATCTTTTCAAATAGCTCCAACATAAATAGGAATCTTTAATTTTTTAATATTTTTCACGGCTATAAGAGGCTTAATTCATTTGTTTGAATCACCATCCGTAAGTAAAATCATAACTCAAGGTTTATTATTTTGTTTTGTAAATTCTACTAATTGATTTGCTCCAAGTAGTATTGCATCTCATATTGCAGTTCCTACAAAGTCCATAGTTGGAGGAAAATCAGCCATACTCATATTTTTAATTTTCCAAATTAGAGCTTTTTTATCGTTTGTCATAGGTGAATAAACTAATGGTTTCCCTGAAAATGTTATTAATCAAATATTATAGTTAGTATCTAGGTTTTTTATAAAATTAATTAATGCATTTTTTGCGACATCAAATCTGTCCGGCTTTATGTCTTTTGCAGTCATAGATAATGAGACATCAAAAAGAACTTCAATATTTAATGTAGAAACTTTTTTAATTTTAGTTCATTGATAAATTCATAAATTAAAAGGAATAATACAAATTATTAACATAATTAAAAAAATAAGGATTTTTTGGAAAACAGCTAATAGTCAATAATTTCATTTTTTAGGTAAAATTAAATTAATAACTTTGTATTTTTTTAAATAAAATCATACACAAAAAACTAAAATCAATAATCATAAAAAATAAAATCAATTAGTGTTGTAAGTCATAGTTTTTTATATTTGATAAAATTTCTTTATTTAGAATTTCCATAGTAATCTATTACACTTTCATAAGAACAATTATTTGAATTTCATACTGCAATAGGTCAGCTAAATCTTTGTTTTTTTCAATTACAGATAAGAAATCATCATAAAACTCTAGATTCTTTATCTTTGAAGATATAAATATATTTTCAATTTTGTTTTACAATTTTGTCCAAATATGGATATGTAGTATCTTTTTTGACTAAATTTATATTTATAGTTTGTGATTTAGTATATCATTTGTTGTCTGTCAATACTATTGTGAGCTTATGTTTTCAGATTGTAATATTATTTTTTAAATAAACACCTACGATTTGTGTGTAATCTGAAGTCTGCACAAGTTGATTGTCTAGATAGATATCAATTTTTTTAATTTTAAATGGAGCATTAAGAGTTTTAATCCGTAAATCAAATACATAAGATATAGTTTGGTTATTTTTTGGATAGTCTATGTTAAAATTTAACATTCATTTTTTGGCTATAACTAACCTAGATTTACAAATTTGTGTTGGTGCTTTTAGTAAAACTGGAGCATTAAATATTTTTTGATATTTTAAAATTCAAACTGTTTTCCACCATTTTTGAACAGGGTCTTCCCATTTAGGATTATTTGGCATGTGAGAATGAATACCAGTAATTACATATGCATATTTTTGTTCTGATTTTGGAGTATATTTGGAAACTAATCAATTACATAATGTATCTATTTGAATCATTTTAACAGTTTGCCCATCATCTTTTGGAGGAATTCAATCTATTCTTGCTATAGTTTTTTTAGATATTTGAATTGGAGTTAATTCTGAAGATTCTTTTCCATTTATGGTATTTACATAAATAGAAGTAGTTCATTTTTGCACCATTTCTTCGTTGTGGATATATCAATTTTTTTTAAGTTTTAGGACAAATGTTTTCCAGATTTTTCAAGCTGTCCAACCACCGTAAGCATCAGAATGCATATGTTTTCACTTTGTATTTCATGCCCAAACTACAAAAACTTTACTTGGAGAATAACTAATAAACCATCCATCTCTTGGATATTTTTTTCCATTTTTTTTGTCTATAATATTTGTAGTTCAAGATTTGTTTGCAAGTTTAAGTCATTTTATAGATTCTTCATGTCTCCATGTAGGAGGTAAATTATAAGGATTTGATAAAATATCCCATATCATACTGACAACTCAAACAGGTATTATTTGCTTAAGTTTTTGATCTTGTTTTTTGTATATTATATTTCAATTTGGTCATTTAATTTCTAAAATGCCATTTATTTTTCTAGCTCAATTTATGTTTGATAAATTAGAAAAAGCCTGAGCCATATCTATCATACGAACATCTGCTGCTCATATTGCAAGAGGATAACCATAATATATTTTGTCAGATATAGTTTTTAATCATAAAGATTGTAAAAATGATTTTACTTTATATTCTCATCATCCAAGAAAATACATTTTAACGGCAGGTATATTCCTAGAATACGGCAAAGCCTTTTTGATAGGCATAAGTCATAAAAATCTATCATCAAAATTATTTAATGATTCTCATTTTTTTGCTATATTGAATTTTGTATCATAAATAGGAGTTTCTGGTGTAAATGTAGGATTTTTAATAAAAGCATTTGAATATATTAAAGGTTTAATTACTGACCCACATTGCCTTAGTGATGTAATCATATCCACTTTCCCATCTATTTTTTTATTGTAATAATCTTCAGATCATACATAAGCTAATATATCTCCATTTTTACTATTTATATAAAGTAGTGCAGCATTATTTGCTCATTTTTTAAGTAAATATCCACTCCGAGCTTGAACAGATTGGTCAGCTAGTTTTTGTATATTCCGATCTAAACTAGTTTTTATGGTCCATCCTGCTTTTTCAATTAAATCTTTTCAATATTTTTTTTCTAATTCTTTTATAACTCTAAACACGAACCAAGGAGCTTTTATTTGAATATTTAATTTATATATTTTCTTATTAAAACTTTCTTGTTCTGCTTGAATCAGTTGATTTTTATCTATATATCAGTCAATATACATTCTAGCTAAAACAAAATCTTTTCTTCCAGGGATATATTTAACTTTGAAATTATTATAAATCATATGTTTAGGTGTCAATATGTCGAAAATATCATTTTCAGATTTAGAGAATGAAAAAGTTTTATTTTTTAAATAATCAATGTATGCTTTTTCTACTTTTTTACCAATACTTGAATTTAAACTAATTTTATTTCAGCTTGCATCTAATATTTCTAATGTTCATAGATTATTAGCCCTATTAATTACTGGATCATATTCTGTAGGTGATTTAGGTATACCTGCTAAAATAGCAGATTCTAAAACTGTTAAAGTATTTGCATCTTTGTGAAAATATGTTTGTGCTGCTGCCTGTATTCCATAAGCATTATTTCCAAAAAATACATAATTTAGATACATTTCCAAAATTTTTTCTTTCATCTTTTTTTTAATTTCTTTGTTTGATAATCACTTATATTGAGATTTAATTTTTTGAGTAAGAAATTTATTTAATTCTAATGTTAGAACTATTTCTTTAAGTTTTCTTATAATAGTTTTTTGTCTTGTTAATAACAAATTTTTTATAAGTTGTTGTGTAAGTGTAGATCATCATTGTTTTTTTCAAAAAATAACATCTTTTATTCAAGCTCTTATAATTCATTGAATATCTATTCATTCATTTGTCCAGAAAGTTTTATCTTCAGTAGCTACAATTGCATTTTGCATATTTGTGGCTATTTTGGATATTGGAACATATTTTCTATTTTCATTAAACAATTTGTATAGAACTATTCAGTTTCTATCTGTAATAGTAGTTGTTTGAGAAAATACTACTTTTTCTATGTTAGCAATATTTGGTAAGTCATTTAATATATGTTTTTTAAACCACATATATCATATAATGCTAGGAATTATCGTAAATAATAAAAATACTATAATTATAAGTTTCCAATAACTTCTTTTTTTTGGTCTTCATCTTTTCTTTTTTCTTAATGATATTAATGAGAATTTCTTTCTTTTTCTAATCATTTTAAATTTTTTATATATAAAATATAATGTATAGTTTTATAATTTTTTTGATATTCTTTTCAATGAGAGTATCTTTTAGTTGAAAAAATATTTTAAAACTTTATTTTAAATTCATTTATTATAAAAATTACATTATGCAAGATAAAGCTATTTTGTATTCAATAGATGAGAAAATTACAGTTTCACAATTGAGAAAGTTAGAAAATGCTGAGTTGGATGCCAGTAAAAAAAATAAGATTTTAGATTATTGTGAGAAAAATAACATTCAGGCTTTGATAGATAAACAAGTTTTTCTAAAGAAGACCAAGCCATTGTCTTATATTTTGTATTATATTTGAAATTATGAAATTATAAAAAATAAAAAACTCATCGGTGTGGTTTGACCAAGACAAATGAGCCAAACTACTGTTCAGCTTGTTAAAGATTTTTTTAATAAAATAAAGAATTTTCAAAATATAGCTATAGTTTCAGGTCTTGCAGATGGAGTAGATACTTTGGCACATAAACTAGCTATAGAATACAATATTCCTACAGTTTCAGTTTTAGGATTTGGACTTGCAAAATGACTTGCTTGAACTACAAGACACTTAATAAATGATATTGTAAAAAATGATGGATTGGTTCTTTCTGAATTTAAACTTAAACAGCCAGGAACAAATCGGACTTTTCCGCAAAGAAATAGGATTATAGCTGGATTATCTGATGTTTTGTTTGTGCCTCAAGCAAGAGAAAAATCTTGAACTTTGATAACTGTAGAAGATGCTATGGAGATAAACATTCCAGTTTATACTTGTTTTTCTTCTGTTGATGATGAAACTTGAAATTGAACAAACAAACTTATAGCAGAAAATAAAATAAAAGGAATTTATAATCGAGATTTATTTTTAGAAGAAATTAAAGACATCTTGAACTTAACTAATCAAGAAAAAACTACAAAACAGATAGAAACTGCAGAAATGACAGAAAATGAAAAACTTATATTTCAGCACATTCAGAAGTGAAGCACTACACTTGAATTACTTTGCAATAGTCTGGATATGGATACTTGAGAAATTTTAAACTTACTTTCTAGTATGGAAATCTCTGGTTATATCCAAGATAATGCTTGAGAATATAAAATTTTGTAGTTTTTGACAAAAAATAAGAATTGATTACTATAATAGTAGTTAATTTATAAAACAAAAATAAAAAATAATGAAACATAGTTTAGATTATTTAAGTCCAAATATTTCTAATTGAAATGATAGAATTAGTAAAGATGAAGTTCAGCAATTAAAATATATTAAGAATCTTAAAAAAGAAAAACTAAAAAAACATACAAAAACAGCATTAAAAAAATTGTCCGATGTTTTGTTAAAGCAAGAAAAAGCATATTTAAAAAGAAAAGTAAGAAATGACTATCTTGTAAGATTACAAAAGAAAGTTTTACATAAATTAAAATGAGTTATTTGAAAATATGTTGATAAGTATAAAAAAATTAAGAAACATAGAAACATAAAATTAAATCATTTTGTTAAAAGAAAATATCCTGTATTACATTTAGATAAAAAGATTTCCTTTGATAAAGAAAGTTTGTTAGTTAATAGTAATTTAGAGTCTTCTAGAAAAATAAATTTTAGAAGGACAAATGAGTATATTTGGAACTTGTTTAGAAGATATTGGAATAAAAATATTCCTTTATGAAAATTAGAACAGCTTAAAGATATGTATTATCAATCTTTCTATAATGAGTTTTTTATTTCAAATAATAAAATTAACAAACCTTTATTAAGATCAGTTCAGGAATATTATATGTATAAAAAACAATGGAATCAAATTTTTGAAAAGAACTTATGAATTTTTATGTCTAATGATTTAGCTCAAAAATTTGAAATTTTATGATATGTAGAATCTTATTTTTGAAAGAATAATAATAATAAAATTGCAAAATGACCATTTCAATTTACTGCAAATGCATGAAATACTTATGATTTAGTTGATAGGGAAAAATGAATTTTAGTAAATGATTATAGGAATGACCCACTAAAATCTGCTGAAGGAGCTTGAAAACATTTGAGAGATTTATTTTTTTCTCTTTTAATTAAAAGAAATAAGTTAGATAAAAACGATGTTTTGGAATATAAAAAAGTAAAGATTAAAAAGTGAGATAGTTTTTTCTGATTAGCAAGAAAATATAATGTTAATACTTCAATTGTAGTATGGTTCAATAAAATTATGTGACAAAATATTAAAACTTTAACTATTTGAAAAGAAATTTATATTCCTACAAAACTTAGAAATTTACAGTCAAAAATAAAAACTGAAGATATGGCTTTTGTCCTATCTATTTATAATTGATGATTGTATAATAGAATTAGAATAAAAAATATAGATACTATGAATGAATATATAAATATATTAAAGAAAATTTATAATAATTATAAATATGTAGTTTTAAAATCAAAAAGTTCTAATTCATTATTAGCTTGAGTAAAAAAAGTAAATAGTATTTATTTTAAACATTGAAGATGATTATTTACTCATAAGTGAAAATGGATACATAAGTTGAGATACCAAAGTTTAAATTATAAAAAAAGATTTATTTTAAAACATATAAAAGAAGTTATTTTACAACAATCTTCTTATTTCTGGAAGTTTGCTTGAGCAGTTAATTTCTTTAATTATTTAGAAAACAATAAAAAAGTATTAGAAACTAAATGATTAGTATTGAATAATATTCCCAAAAAAATAGATTTAGAGCATGATGATTTATCAGATTATCTATATAATGAGCATATAACATTTGATTTTAAATGAAAAGGTCCATGATATATTTCTATAAATACAAAAAATTTTACTTTTCAAAAATTTGAAGAATCAGTTAATTGATTAGCAAAATTTATGAAGGCATGAAAACCAATTTTAGTTGAGAAAGAAAAATATATAGTTAAAAATTGAGATAATTTAACTAAAATTTGGATGAAATTTAACTTTAAAAAAGAATGAATTACTTTAAAACAATTTATATTATTTAACAAATTACTCACAACAAATATTAAAATATGACAACTAATTCTGATTCCAAAAAAGAAATATCAGTTATTACCACGATTATCAAAGTATAAAAAGGAAAGATATCTTAAAGATAAGTTAATTCAAAAATTAAAAGAAAAATATATAGTAAGGTGATATAACATTATTGAAGATACTAGACCTAAAAGAGAAATTTATATTTTAAATAAATAATAATGTCTTTCAAAGAAAATTATATAGATCCAAATGGTTGAGAAAAAATAGAAGTTAAAAAACTTTCGTCAGTAGAAAGAAAGAAATATTTAAAGAAATGGACAAAATGAACTAAGGCAGTATTGCTTTCTACACTTCTTGCAGCTTCGACAAGTTCTGCAGAAGATATAGATATTTCAAAACTTCCACATTATACTAAGAATTTTTTTTCTAAAGCTTGAGATTATATAAAAAAACATACTCATGTTTCATACGATAGAACAGCTACAGACTGGAATGATCATTATGATACAGATTATTATTATAGATATAATACAAATGTTCAAAATTTAGATAATACTAATTTAGAAGGGATAACTAATTTAAATCCGACTTGATGAGTTGTGTATTCTGATTGACAAAAAATGTCTTTAGTTTCAGCTTCTAATATTATTGAAAATGAAAGTTTTTTAAAAGAGAATGATTTAGATGAAGTTATAATAAGGATAAATTGAACACCTTTCAAAGCTAAACCTAAGTTTTTGAAATTAAATTTTCAAGCAAGTGGTAGAAAATGAATAGTTGGTTATGAAATTGGAAAAACTATTACTTTGGTCTATGTTTCTTATTTAGATAAAATTAAAGTTTTATGAACTATAGATAATTATGCTTGATACATAGAGGAAAATAATCCAAGAGAATATGAAGTTTTATCTTGAGTTGAAAATAAAAAAAGGTTGTATAAAAAAATATCTTCTTTACTGTGATGTCATAATTGTAGATACAAAAAAGATAGTTCTTGAAATATATATTTTTATTCAAATTGAAGAAATGTTTGAACTTTAAATAATATGTGAAATGAAAAAATATTAACAAGATGAAATAAAGTTTTAGCAAAAATTATTCAACATTGAGATAATATGATTATGACAGATAGTTTTTGAAATATCCTTTATAAATCAAATGGACAAAAAGTTCTTGATATAAAATTACCAACGGCTGATGAAAGAATAGTTTTAAGTGTGCAAAATTAGATAAAACATTATTTTTTTTTGTGAAAAGTCTTGATAATTACTTTAAAATATATATAAGTTTCTTCCTCTTGAATTAAGAGAGAAAAATTAAAGGAGAAGGAATGAGATTAGCATTGTTTGTTCCATTAGCTGTAGTTATAGTAGCTATTGGAGTTGTTAAAAAATTTGTACCTATTAAATAGGTATAAATATATTTTAAAGGCCGTTGTTTACGGTCTTTTTCTTGATATAAATAATCTGATTAAATTTAGATTGTTATTTTATATAAATTTTTTATTAT
Source organism: Candidatus Altimarinota bacterium (assembly GCA_027013285.1). GTDB lineage: Bacteria > Patescibacteriota > Gracilibacteria > Absconditabacterales > Absconditicoccaceae > S009-33. Next base: position 16,373 of record JALUXR010000075.1, read on the forward strand.
AAATATCAGTTTTATATTGGTTATTTTTTAATTATGATACATTTACATGGACATAGTCATTATAGTATGCTTCAAGCTATATGAGATACAAAAGCTATAGCAAACAAAGCTAAAGAATTAAATCAACAAGCTATAGCTATTACAGATACAAATGCTGGTTATGGATTTTTAGAATTTTATGAAAAAACTGATTGAATTAAACCAATCTTGGGTGTAGATTTAATTTTTTCTTATGATGGTAAAAATATGATGAATATAGTTTTATTATCAAAAACTTATGAAGGTTATCAAAATATGATACAATTAATTTCTATAGCAAATACTGTGAATATGGTAGATGTTCCATTTATAACTATGGATGATTTGAAAAAATATAGTAAATGACTTATCTGACTTTCGTGATGAAATTGAGAAATAGAAAAACTTATCGTATGATGAGAAAAAGACAATCTTATTTTAGAAAAAATTCAAGAATATGAAGATTTATTTGAATGAGAGTTTTACTTAGAATTTCTTACTTATGATTATAATTTATTTGAAGAAAGGCAAAAAATAGAGAAAAAATTGATACAATTTATAGAAAATAATAAAAAGAAGGCTGTGATTACATCAAATTATAAATATTTAAATAAAGAGGATAGAGATACTTATGATGTCTTGTTATGTATAAAAAATAATTGGAAATATTGAGAAGAAAATAGACCAAGAGTAAAATGATACAATCATATTATGACTGAAGAAGAAGTTAGAGCAGTGTTAGAAAATAATTGATTATCAGGAGATTTACAAGATATTTTAATTTGAAATACTCATAAAATATCAGAAAGTATAGATTGTAATATTCCATTACATCAATTACTTTTCCCAAAATATGAGGTTCCAGAAAAATATAGGAAATTATATGATAAAATGGAAAAATAATATTTAATTTAAAATAAAAAAGATGTTTTTCAAAACTAGTTTAATGTATTTTGTTTCATTTATTATAATATTTACTTTTGCTATGGTTCTTATTTGAGATAGTAATGAAAATAAAAAAACAACTAGATTATGATATATTCTTTTGATTGTTAGTCTTTATTGTCTTTATAAAACATTTATTATATAATTATTTAAAATGCAGATAAATTTAAAAAACTTTTTTGATTACAAACCAATATTTTCTGAAAAAGAAATAGAGGATTTTTTTGAAAAAGAGGTTAAACAACCTGTAATAGAATATCTTTGAGAAAAAGAATGAGAAATGTTGCAAAAAGCTTATGAATATGCAAAAAATGCTCATGGGAATGAAAAAAGACTTTCTGGTGAGCCATATATAGTGCATCCTGTTTATGTAGCAAAATATTTATTACTTATCCAACCTTGAATTTATGCATTACAAGCTGCTTTGCTTCATGATGTGATAGAGGATACTCCTATAACTTGAGACGAAATTTTAGAAGAATTTTGACCTGAAGTTGCTTTTTTATGTTTATGATTAGAAAAAGTAGGTAGAGTAAAATATCAATGAGAAGATAGACAAATAGAAACATTGAAAAAAACTTTTTTGGCAATGGGGCAAGATATAAGAGTAATTTTTGTGAAACTTGCAGATAGGATTCATAATATTCAAACTTTAAAATATCATCCTAAAAGAGAAAAACAAGTAAGGATAGCAGAAGAAACTTTAAAGGTTTATGCTCCTATTTCAAAAAGATTATGAATAGAAGTATTTCAACTTTACTTAGAAAATGGATCATTTGCTATTTTAGAGCCAGGAGAATTTAATAGGATATTTACTTATTTAGAAAAAAATTATTCGAAGGTAAATATAGATAAGATAAAATATAGTATTGAGAAAATTTTAAAAAAGGATGATATAGAATATTTATCTATAAAATGAAGATTAAAGAGTCCTTATAGAATATATCTTAAGTTTTTTAAGTATAAGACGACTTGTATAAAAGAGATAAAAGATATTTTAGCTTTTAGAATAATAGTAAATAATATATCAAATTGTTATACTACATTATGAGCTATTCATTCACAATATACTCCAATTCTTAAAAGAATTAAAGATTATATATCTATTCCAAAACCAAATGGTTATCAATCACTTCATACAACAGTTTTATGACTTTATAAAACACCAGTTGAGATACAAATAAGAACAAAGAAAATGGATGATTTAGCAGAATATTGAGTTGCTGCACATTTTATTTACAAAGAATTATGAAATTCTAATAAAACAGAACTTAAACAGATAGAGTGGGTAAATAAATTGAAAGAAATTTCAAAGGAATACCAAGAAAAAAGTTCAGAAAATAAAAATTTCTTTAATATATTGGATGTTGATTTTTTGAGTAAATCTGTATTTATTTATACACCAGCTTGAAAAGTTATAGAATTACCTAAATGAGCTACAGTTTTAGATTTTGCATTTAGAGTTCATACAGATATATGATTACATTTTAAGTCTGCTACGGTAGATGGAAAGATTGTTCCTATAGATTATAAACTGAGGAATTGAGATATTGTGGAAATTAAAACTTTTAGAAATAATGTTTCTGTAAAAAAATCTTGGTTAGATTATGTATTTTCTCCAACTAGTAAAAATAAGATAAGACAATATTTTAATCATCTTGAAAGACAACATAGTATAGATTTATGAAAGGATATTTTAAATAAAGAATTAAAAAAATATTCTTTACCTGAGTTAGATAATAATAACAATTTGATTAAGTTAAAACTTTCTGATCAAGAGATGGAAAGATATTTAATTCAAATTGCTAATTGAAATTTGAGTATTTCTAAATTTATTAGATGATTTTATCCTAATATTTATACTCATAAACAAGAAATTCAAGAAAAATTAGAAGATATTCAAAAAGAAGTTAAATCACAAGTAATAATTGATAATTCTAAATTATTTAAATACATATTTTGTCCTGAATGTAAACCAATAAAATGAGATATTATTATTTGAAAAGTAATAGATGAATGAATAAAAATTCACAAAACATCTTGTAAAGCACTTAAGACTATAAATTTTCAAAAATTAGTAGAGGCTCATTGGGAATGACAACCACAAAATGGATATGAAGTTATTTTGAATTTTAATATTACAGATAAAAAAGAAAATTTTTTGGATATTATAAATGTTTTAAATGAATTTAAGATAAAAATATTGAATATAAATACAATAAATGAAAATTGAAAAGATTATTTACTTGTAGATATAAATATTAAATTACCTACAACATTGCATCTTATAAATAAGAAATTAAAAAAACAACTAAATAATTTATTTAATTCGGTGAGAATAAATTTTAAATAAAAAAAAAGCTACAGATCAGACTTGAACTGACGACCTTCCCCTTACCATGGGGATGCTCTACCAGCTGAGCTACTGTAGCATTATACTAGGTATATTCCTAGTATTTTTTTAATGATATTTGTTTAATTCTAGATCAGCCATTATTTTATTCATTTTAAATAATGCTTTTTCTATATCTTCAATAGATCATTTTGTTTTAATTTCTTCTATTTCTTTTTCTAATTTTTCTTTCATTTTTTGTAATTCTTCATCTGATAGAGTATTTTTTGATGTAGCAGAAGAAACTACAACAGAAATTTCTTTTCAATCTGTATAAACTACACCATCTCAAACAGAAATAACATTAAATTCATCTTTTTTAAAGAAATCTTTATTATCTTGATTTGTCTTAAATTTACATATTCATCATTGAACAACTCAAGCATACATAGCATGATCAGGTAAAATACCTATTTCTCATTCTTGAGTTGGAACTATTACTTCTTCTATTTCTCAGTTATATAAAGTTCCTTCTGTAGAAACTATTTTTAATTTCATTAATCTAATATTTTAATAATTAAACAATTTAATATTTTAGATAACATACAAAACTATTTTGCTTTTCTTCTTAAAAATGCAGGAACATCTGATTGATTATTTTCTTTTGGTTCTATTGGTTTACTAGTGCTTAATGTTTTTGAAACAAAATCATTTCATTTACTTGTGTTGTTTCTAAATGGATTTGATTTTGTAGCTGGTCATTTGATTATATCATTTTGGATAGTTTCAGGAAATCAAGTAGCAATGATAGTAACTTTTACATCTTGTTCATAATTTTCATCTATAGACATTCCCCAAATAATATTTGCATCATCAGCTGCGATATTTTCTATAATTCAAGCTGCTTCTTGAACCTCAGTAGGTGTTAAATCTTCACTTCATGTAACTGCAAAGATAATATTTTTTGCACCTTCAAGTTTTGCTTCTAATAAAGGATTTTCTATAGCTTGTCTTGTAGCATCTACTGTTCTATTTTCACCTTCACCATAACCAATACCAAGTAGAGCAGTTCAAGATTCTTTCATAATTGCTAATATATCAGCAAAATCTATATTAATTAAACCTGGTTTGATAACTAAATCAGATATTCATTGAACACCTAAGTGTAAAATTTTATCTATCATATTAAAGGCTGCTTTGAATGTTGTTTTTTTATCAATAATATTAAATATTTTATCATTTGGTATTACAATAAGAGTATCTACTCATTCTTTGATTTTTGATAATCATTCGATAGCATTTTCCAATCTTCTTTTTCATTCAAAAGAGAAAGGTTTTGTAACTACTCATACTGTAAGAATTCATAATTCTTTTGCAGCTTGTGCAATTACTGGAGCAGCACCAGTTCAAGTACCACCTCACATACCAGCAGTGATAAAAAGCATGTCTGTATCATCAAGATGTCTTTTAATTTCATCAATATTTTCTTCTGCAGCTTTTCTACCAATTTCTGGGTTTGCTCAAGCACCTAATCATCTAGTTAAATTAAGTCAAATATTTACTTTATCATTAGCTAAGTTATTTTCCAATGCTTGTGCATCTGTATTTACTGCTATAAATTCAACTCAGTCAATTCATTCTTGAACCATTCTATTGATAGTATTTCATCCAGCTCAACCAACTCAAATTACTTTAATTCTTGCTCCAGGAATGAAATCAGGTGTTATTTCTGTTAATGCCATTTTAAATTTTAATTATTATATAAATGTTTTAGAATATTTTTTTTATCCAATCTTTAATTGCTGTAAGAAATCAGAAATTTAGTCATAAGCTAAATCATCATTCATCTCAATATTTTTCTTCCCATATATAGTTTCATATACAATTTAAGAATTGTAAATTTGTTCATAATTCTTGAAATTGAGGATCTATAATTTTTCATCTTTTACAAGCTAAGCTAAAGTAATTTCTCGTAAATTCTTCAATATTTTTAATTTTACTTGTTCATCATGATAATATAATTCATCATGGTAATCTTCCAGATACTCATTTTTCTTCCATTGCTTCAAGAATATATTTGTATATATCATCTTCAAGTCTAGCTTCTATAATGTTTGATAAGAAAACTTTATCAATTTCTCAATCAGTATCTATATTTTCATTATTCATAATAATTTCTCATTCTTCTTTTTTGATTTGTTCTGCTTGAGTATAATCTATCTTTAATCATATAGATATATCTTTTGTGATTTCTTCTCATCAAACAGGAATTACTCCATATCATAAGTTATTTCATTCTTCATAGATTACATAAGATGTTTGGTTTGTTCCTATATCTATAAGTACACATCATAAATCTTTAGTTTCAGAGTCTAAACATCATTCTTCAAGTCATAAGATGTTTGGCATAAAATCGATGATATCAATTTCTAATTTATCAAATATTTTTTCTAATTCTTTAAATATATTTGACGGAATCATAAAGACATTTGCTTTTAATTCTAATTTTCTTCCTTGTAATCAAATAGGATTTTTTGTTTTTTCAGTATCATCTATAATCCAAGTTGATGGTATTATTTTTAATACTTCATAATTTAATTCATCTATTGATTCTGGTATAGATTCTAATAAAGAAGAAACATCTTTTTCATTAATTTCTATATTTACTATCCTTTTATGGTTTGATGCTTTTATAATTTTCATATCAGGGTGTGAAAATCAAATGATAACATTATCTATGGGTGCATCAACTTTTTTTGATAAATTATCAATAACTTTTAATATACTATTTGTTAAGTTATTTGAATCTAATATTTTTCATCTTTTTAGTCAACTACTTTTGATCATATCTTTTGCTACGATGTTTGTGGTATCATCATATTCTTTTAGAAAGATTAATCATTTTATATATCAATTTCATATATCCAAAGAACAGGTTAGTCAGTTCATATTTTGTTATAGATGATTAGGTATTAAAAGTATAACTACTATATATAGATTTTGCTTAATTAAATCAATGTTTAAGTAAATATTTATGATATAAAAAGGTTATCAAAGAAAAAGAATAGATATTTGTTAATTTTAATATTAAAATTTATAACTGAAAAATTTGACAAAAAATGAATAATATTTATTATTTAGTAAAAGTTTTATAAAAAATAAAAATAAAAAATGAAATTTAAGATTACTAATTTAAGTGTTTTATTTAATCTAGAGGCTTCTTTTTGAAGTAGTGTTGATACTCAAAAAAGTAAAGAAAAGAAAGAAACTGATAAACAAAAAATAGATAATTTACCTAAAAATGTTCAAGATTTTTTGTGATTAAAATGAGATAAAGATACAGAAGTAAAAATTTCTAAAAATAAAAAATGAGAAACTGTTTATAATATTTCATATACAAATCATTGATTAAGAAGAAGTATAAAAGAAAAAGATATTTTAGTATTAAGTGGACGATTATCTAAACAAACAGATGTTTTAAATTATATGAATAATATTAATTTAACTTTATTTGATTTTTTACTAAACATCCCACCTAATGGGAATATTGAGAAGCAAGGTATAGCTGGAAAAATAAAGGATAATATAAGTGATATATTAAAAATAAAAAAATGATTAAATAAAAATCCTGATGGATACTTAAAAGATAAAATATTAAAAAATACAAATTTTTGATTAGAATTTATGCGAACTTTTTTGTATTATATGAATTATCAATATTGAGATATAGATGAAGTAATTGATTTGGTAAATATATATGATAAAAAGCTTTTAAAATGAAAAACTAAAAAAGAAAATATAATTTATAATATTTTTGCAGATTTAGCTGATGGATGTAAAAATCTAAATTTTTATGAAAATCCAAAATCTAAAAATATATTAGATAATTTAAAAATTGGAAAAGGAAAAATAGAAAATCCAAATATAGTTTGATTTTATGATAGATATTTAGATTTAACTTCATTTAATTCCAATCAACTTGATTTATCCGAACCTATAAATGATAAAATTGATTTTACAGATTTAGAAGAATATAATGATTTGTGATTAGAAAAAAAACTTTGAAAATGAGAAAAAGTAACTCTAAATGAACTTATAGCTATAAATCTAGTTTTATCTTGAAAAAAAGAACTTTTAAAAGAAAATTTTAAGGATAATCAATTAAAAAATATTGCTAAGAAATTTTGATTTAATGATATGGAGTCTTTTAAAAAAGATATTTATAAAGAACAAATATGAGATGAAAGATTTAATAATATTTATTTGAAATTTCCACTTAAGAAGGCTATAAGTATTGTTAAATGATTAAAAATTACTGTAAATCCTAATAATAAAAATAAAGAGATGGCTTATAAAAATTTTAAGCAAAATGTATTAGAAGCAAGTTTCAGCTTAGATGATACTGATAAGAAAGTCTTTTTGAATGTAATTAATTGAGAATTAGAAAAATGAGGTTTTGAAAAAATAACTACTGAAAAATCAGATGAACAATATAAAACAAATATAGATAATTTATTTTTGATAATAAATAATATTGAATCTACAAAAATAGATTTTGATAAATTATTAGATAAATTTTCCCATAATATAGAATGTATAGATAAAAATAAAGCAAAAAATATATTAAGTAAAATGTTTTCAAAAGATAATATCCCAAAATTAAGAGAAGAACTTAGTAAATCTCCTTTATCTCCTATGGAATTTATATTACAACAATTAGATGAAAAACAATTTTTTGATAATTTTAAAAATAAAAATAAATCTGTTTGAAAGAAAGAAAAACATAATATGGTTTATATGATGATGAAAAATTTTTTGGAACAGATAAAATGAAGACAAGCATTGAAAATTGAAAAATCTGTAGAGGGTAATAAACAATTAAATAATTTAATAGAAGATTTGTGAAGTAATATTTTTAAAGATTGAAAAGAATGATCTCGAAAAATAAAAAAAGATTTAGCATTGGCAAATTTGAAATATGATATTTGAAAAGTTTTAGTAAATAATAATACAGAAATTTTAACCAAAGATTTTTTAGTTAACCATAAAGATGAAATATTAAGTTTAATTAAGAAACAATTTGGAGTTAATTTAAAAGATAATTGAAATTTGAATAAATATTATGATAATGTAAAAACTTTATTAGGTCAGTTAACAAAAAAAATTCCTTCATGATGAATTGAAATAAAATTAGATTTAAAAGGATTAGAACAAACAAGAAAATTGATAGAATCTATTAAAAAAGATAACAAAAAATATGAAGAACTTGGATACAAGTGATATATTGAGTATCAGGAGAAATTAGAAAATGAGAAAAAGATGTTGGAACATGCTTGAACTCAAGTTGATGAAAATATTCCTTTAGAAAAATCTTTGTTTAAATGAGAATCTTGACAAGGAGTGCAAACAAAAATGAAAAATGAATGATGAATTTATACTTTACAAATGCATATTCCTTGAGAAAAAAATGTAATAGAAGTTAAATCATTAAAATTAGAAGATGCAAACAAAATTATTATGTCAAAGTATATAAAAAATATGTTTTGATTTAATTTGGATTTAAAGTGAAATTCTGATCAATTAAATAAAGTTATTTCAAGTCAAACAGATATTACAAAAGATGGGATAACTTCAGAAGATTTAAAAGATACTAGTAGTTTTTTGCAAAATTATATTTATGAAACTTTTTATAAGGAGGGTAATGATAAATCTAAGAAGTTTTTGAAAAATAATGATTTAAATATTTATGATTTGTATAACAAACCAGAAGATTTTTCACAAAGATTTGTTCAAGGCATGAAAAAACAAGTAAATATGTGATGATTTCAAGCTGATTTTGATAAATTTAATTTAGATTTGAGTTGATTATGAGAAAACTTTTTTGATAAAAATTTAATTAAAACACATAAAGAGGAAGTAGATGATAATGGAAGAGATTTTTATAAGAATGAAGGAAATTGAGTATTTTCTAGTTTAACAAATAGGGTTAAAAAAATGTTTGGATAAAATTATAAATCCTGGATTATTTTGTGAATAATGAGTTGTATTATGAAAATATTTTAAAATAATAGATAAAATTAAGCTATCTTAATTATGTAGATTTCTTTTGAAATTTTCCTTACTGAATCTGGTTTGAAAGTTTTTATTTTTTTTCAGCCATATTTTTTTTTAAGTTCAAATATAAATTGGTCAAATCAAGGTCCCATAAAAATTTTGATAACAAATTTTCAATTTTCTTTTAAAAAAGTATCATAAAGTGGTAGAGTAGATTTGATAAGTTCCAAACTTCTGATACTATCTATATCCTTAAATCAAATAGTATTTGGTGCCATATCGGAAGTGATAACATCTAGTTTTTCAATGTTGTGTGTTTTCAATATGTCCTTTACTTTTTCAATATCTGTAGCATCTTGGACATAACAATGAGTTTTTTTTAGATTAAGTTGGGTAGCTTTTAAATCTAATCAAATTATTTTACTTTTCGAAGCTGTGATCTTATCTAAATATTGCACCCAACTTCCTGGAGCACACCCAATGTCGAGGATATTTAATTTTTCTTTTTTATGGAATAGTTTAAATTTTTTATCTATTTCTTCTAGTTTAAAAATACTTCTTGCTTTGTATCATTCTTTTTTTGCTTTTTTAAAATAGAAATCTTGTGGGTCAAACATTGTAATTAATTGTTAATTGTAAATTAAATATTTTTGTCATCTCAGACTTGATTCGGGACCTTCTTTTTTATGTTCTTCTTTATCTTGATACAAAGAAGAACCAAGAAAGATCAAGACACATTACCAGATTAAATTGTTTTAACTTTACTGGTTACAGTCTTTAACTGATAAATACTGACTCATTCTTTAGATTTAGATATTTAGTTGGTAGACTTGTTCCCTCCCACAAGTGGGTTCCGAGGTCGCAAGTTTTTATCAGGTTTTTGTAAAATAAATCTTGTATGTAAATTAGTTTCTATAAATTAGCAATTTTGTAGCTTTTATTAGTTAATGAAATTAATTTCATCGTCATTATATTTGTGTCGAAAAATTGTTGTCTGTGATTTATTTGGAAACTTGTCCCCGGACTCAAAATCTATAAATGTATATAAAATTAATTATTTATCATAATAAACTTTGTAGAGTCCGGGGACTATTTTAAAGATTTACTACAATATTTTCTAACTTATCGAAACTATCGATTAATATTTTTTTTCAAGGAATGTCTTTGATAGCTCCATCGTTTATACTTATAAGAGTTTTTCATAATTTTCCAACTTGAAAATTTACAATTCAGAAACTTTCTTTAGTTAAATTTATGACAGCTTGAGAGTTTTCAATTATATTCCAGTAATCATCATTTGTATCAGAAATATGTCATAAAAACTTAATATTATTTTTTGCTATATTTTGTAAATATTTTCTATCTGGACCATCTCACATAATAACTAAAGGTAGTCATATCTTATTAAAAACTTCTATAATTTTGTCTAAATATTTTACAAATCTCACGGTTCTTCATACAAATAAGTAATATTTTTTATTTAAGTTGTATTTTTTAATTACATCTATTTTTTTATAATTTGGTATTTTTACTTTTGGAAATATGACTTTTCAGCTTTTTATTCAATAAATTTGATTTGCAAGTTTTTTTGTGTAGTTTGAGTTAAAATATATTTTATCAAAGTTTATGTATTTTTTGTCCCATATTTTAAGATATTTTGAAGAAAATTTGAATATAAGTTTTTTGATTCATAAGAATTTGTTTTCATATTCATCGTAATGTGACCAAATGTATTGCATGCCTGAGTGTAGGTAGAGTATTTTTGATTTGTTGTTGTCTATGTTTTTTCAAATAGCAAATGATGAAATTATTAGAATATCTGGATTATATTTTTTAATTTTTTGAGAAAGTAATTTAGTGAAGATAGGGAATATTGGTAGTAAATTTCTATAATATCTTGATATATTTTTTCAGTTTAAAACTGAGTTTATTTTAATATTTGTTGGATTTGGAAAATTAGGAGAATGAAAATTTGTAAATATTTCAGTTTGTATATTTGTTGTATCTCAAAATTGTTTTAAATCTTGATATATTTTTGATTCTTTATTTTGAGTTAGGACGTCTTGGATGATATCGAAAAAGACTTTTTCTGCTCAACCAGGAGAAACTAACCAATCGTGGATGAAAGCTACTTTCATAGTTTAAATTTTATAATAAATTGGAATGTATTGTTTATACTTATTGAAAAAGGAATTTAAAGTAAAAAAAATACTAACCTACGAATAGATTAGTATAAACTAAATATATAGTTTTTATTCATTAACAGCTTTTTTAAATTCTGTACCAACTTTGAAACCAACAACATTTCTAGCAGGAATTTGAATTTTTTTACTAGTATCTTGTGGATTAACACCTTCTCTAGCTTCTCTATGAGATAATTTATAAGTACCAAAACCTTGGATTCTTACTTCTTTATCTTCTTTAACACCTTCTGTTACAGTAGCTGTAAAAGTATTTACGAATTCACCAGCTAATTTTTTACTTACATCTAATTTTTCAGCAATTCTTGCTATTAATTCTGTTTTTGTCATTTTAACAAATAATGATATAAAATATTACAATTAAGCTGTAATCAGCTCTATGACTACTATATAAAGTTTTTTAGCTATTTCAAGACTTTTTTATAATAAAATTATTTTATAAAACATTACTTATTTACAGTGTTTTCCTAGTTTTTGTAAAATTACTTTAAAATTGCTTGCAGTAAATTTTTAATATTTTTAATCATATTTACTGAAAGATAGATGTATCAAGCATAATCTATTATTTCAAAACTTTCAATTTTTTTTTCTATCAAAGTGTATTTTATAATAAATTTTCATGAGGGTAGTTCTAAGTTAGCAATATAATTATTTGTATCAAATTCTTCTGTTTTTAAACAAATATTTCATCTATTTATTTTTATGTTATTGCTTTTTTTAAATAATTGTAATTGTTGCATAATTATATTTTATTTTAAATTTGAGATGAAGAAAAAAACTACTTTAGCAGTTCTTTAAGTACTTAACTTATTTGGATGTTTAGTTTATATCCTTTTTTAGATTTAAAACAACAGAAACATTGATTTAATTTTTATAGAAACATTGTATTGATTTTTATAGAAATATTATTATTATTTATTTAACTTAAATTTACTTATTTAGCTTTATTTGAGAATGATACAATCTAACAATTATGTTAAAAAACTTTTAAAAAAGAAAAATAAAATTATTTGAATAGAAGATTTAAAAAATATGTTTAGGTCTGTCAATGATGAAATTTCTGACAAACAGATTTACAAACAAATTTATTATTTAAAAAATAAGTGATATATTATTTCACTTAAAAAGGATTTATTTTATATTAAAAATTTTGATGATGAAATTGATGTAGATGATATTATTGAAAAAAATTATTGGAAAATATTAAAAAAAAATATTCAAGAAAAATATTTAAAAAATTATTTTATTGGATGAATAAAGTCTTTGGAAATTTGGAATAATAATTTTTCTATTCCAGATAATTTAGTCCTTATAAATTTATATAAAAGATCGTCAGAAGTGATTTTAAAATGAAAAAAAAGTCAGAATGTTAATTATAAAATAAAATGATTTGATAATGAAAAAGCTTTTAGATATTTTAAAAAACAAACTACTACTACTTATATTGATTGAAAATCTTTTAATATTTCAAATTATGAATTGTCACTTTTGGAAAGTTTATATTCTTTATCAATAGAAGATGAAAGATATGTAATAGAGCTTATTAAAAAAAATATTAGAAAAAATTATAAAAAGATAAATGTAGATGTTTTTGAGTATTTTCTTAAATATTGAAAATATGGCTCTTCTGTAAAAAAAATTTATGAATTAGCTTTATGAATTAGACCAGATTTTGCTGAAAAAATACAAAAAATTTTGAAAAAATGGTATTGGATGTAAAATAATTAATAATTGAGAATGGATAATTGGGACAGGATGTTAGTATTTAGCAGGATTATAGGATGGAAATAACTGATAATTATTGTCTGTGATATGTTATTTTAATATTTTATCTAAAATTATTTGTTTATTGTCTGTGTTTTTTTTGTATGTGCCTTCGGTTTTTTTATAATTTGAAAGTTTTTGTAATTCAGCTTCGAGTTTGTTTAAAAAATTTTTATCAAGCTGTGAAACTAAAATATCTCATTTTTTTTGATATTCTACTGCATTGAAATATTGGTGATTTCAGCCTGTAAAGGGTAGGGGAACTATAATCTTTTTTATATCAAATTGATCTTGTTCTGATAAAGATGTAGCTGATCATCTCGTAATAGAAATATCTGTTTTTTTGTATAGATCTATGAGTTCGTCTTGTGATAAAAATCAGAAAAATTTAACATTATTGTATTTTTCAAAGATATCTTGTTTATTTAATAATCCTCATACTATGAAAATATTAAATTCTTGTAATTTTCAATTATCTAAAAGCTTTTTTATTCATTCTATGATGATTTTTGCTCATTGACTTCATCATATTACAAGTAAATTTGTTTTTCAACTTTTTTTGTAAATTCATTTTTCTTGATAAAATTTGTTTGATATGATTTGTCATACAGTTTGTATATTTTGATTTTTAAAATATTTTTTTGAATAGTCAAATCATACAAAAACATAGTTGGCAAACTTTGAAACTATTTTATTTACAAGTCATGGTATTGTGTCAGATTCATGTAAGTATATTTTTTTTCATAAAATTTTTCAAACTAAAGATGGATTAAATGCTACAAATCATCATTTTGAGAAAATAAAATTAGGTTTGTATTTTAAAATATAGAAAAAAGATTGGAAAAATCATATTAAGTTTTTTCATAAATCTATAGTATTTAAATATAAATTTTTAAAAGACAGTCATCTTCTTATTTTTCAAGAAAGAACAGGTAAAAATACAATATTATATCAATTATTTTTTAACTCTTTAGTTATTTTTTCTTCTAATGAATTTTTATTTCCAAACCAAAGTATTTGGTATTTTGGTTTATTTATATTTTCAATTAAACTTTTTATTGGAAAGATATGTCCTCAACTTCACCCACCTGCAAATGCAATAGTTTTCATATATATTTTTGATAATTTAAATATTTTTTAACATATCTTGAAGTTTTATTTTTGTATTATTTAAATAATTCATTTTTTGAATAATTATTATATTAGGATAGTTTATATTTATTTCAAGTTGTTCATCTATTTTTTTGAGAATTATTTTTATCCATTTTCTTGATATTTTTTTATCTTTACTTTTTCATATTAAGTGTTCTCATAAATTTATAATGTTATTATTTATTTGAATCTTATACTTTATATTATTTTCATATTTTTCTAATGATTTTTTTGAATATTTTAGTGATTTTTCTGCATATTCTATTTGTAATGATTTTTTAAATAAATGTTTAGCTATATATCAAGCATGTCCATAAAAATGTGAATTTATTTTATAATCTTGAACTTGTTCAGATAATTTTATTCATACTTCATTTAATCTTAATATTTTTTTTAATTCTTCAATAGAAAAAAAATATTTTCTTCATTTAAAAAATAAAAATGCTACTTTTGTAGATTGTTTAAGGGCATATATATTTTTTACTTCATATGGGTGAATTTCTAATAATTCTTGAATGATTTTTTGTCATTTGATAATTTCATTTTCCGTATAATTATTATTCTTTTGATTTAATTGGTATAATATATTTTTCATTTTTTTTATGTTATATTTTGAATTTCCTTTTTTTTAGTTCATTGGACATACTTTTTTTAATTAACTGTAATTTATTTGTATATATATTTAATTTATTTTCTAATTCTTCTATTTGAATATTTAAATTTTTAATCAATTTATTTTGTTGTTCTAAATGTTTTAAATCTTGTTTTAATGAATTTATTGTATGATTTAATTGAAATATTTCTTTACCATAATTCTTAATTATATTTGTTAATTCTTCAATTTTATTTTCAATTTTTTTCTTTTTTCATGATATTAATTGCATAATTTTTCAATTTAATTTTCAATTATTTAATTTAAGTAATTCATTTTCTAATTTTTGTTTATTTTGTCTATTTTTTTTAATTTTATTTCTTTTATTATTTATATTTTCTTCTAGCTTTATAATTTCATTTTTATATTTTCTAATATTTTCTAATTTTTTAGATTCTTCATTTTTTTCAATTTCTAATTCTTTTTTAGTATATTTTATTTTTTCTTCAATATTTTTTTTGTGTTTTATGGCTTCAATTAATTTATTTAATATAAATTTATAATCATTAGTATTTATATTGTTTATGTAATCTTTTGATTTGTTTATTAAGTTTATTTTCAATTCAGGGTATTTAAATCTATAATTTATTTTTCAATCATTTTCAATAACTATTTGTCAAGAATAATATGATAAAAATAATTCAATATTTTTTATTATACCATAGTCTTTAAAATTATTTTCTATTGTATTTATTATATTTTCTGTAATTTTAATAAATATTATTATTGTAATATAGTTTAAATTTATATTTTTAACTATCATACTAATAAATTTATCATTAATTTCTATTCATGTTTGTGATTCTAATTCTTTTTTAACTATATCTTTTATTTTTTTAATTATATTATTTATTATATTTTCATTAAATTCAAAAAAGTTTATATCTTTGTTTTTAAAATCTAATTGTCTGGTAGTATATATTATTGTGTTTTTTTCAATTTGTTTAATATTTAACATATTATTTGTAAAGTATTTTGCTAATTCTTCCAAAACTATTTCATAATTATCTCTAAATAATTTTCATGCAATTCATTTTATGATTTCTATATCTATGTCTTGTTTGATATTATTAATTAAATCTTGTATTACTAAAATATATTCATTGAAAATAACTTTAGTATAATCGTTTGATATAAAGTTTTTCAATTTATCTTTTGTATAATTTTGAATGTTTATATTTTGCATTACTTTATATAATATGTTTTTTTGGTCAAAATCTTTTAAAAATTCATGTAATATAAAATTTATATTTTCCTCATCAAATCAGTTAAATCTTTTATCATTAGAGGATAAAATAATATATATATTTCATTTTGAAAATAGGATGACATCTTTATTTTTTAGAACAAAATTTTTTTTGATAATATTTTTTATTATATCTTTTGTTTTGTTTGTAATATTCTCTCAGAAAAAATTAAAAATTTTATTTGTTAAAAAAGAATCTAAAATTAATCTTTTTGTTTTTCAAGTTTGTTTTTCTATTATATGTTCAGAATTTTCTTCTATAATATTTATTATATTTTTTTCAATATTTAAAATATTAGAAATTTCATTTCAATACTTATTTTTTTCTTTTTTTGGTTCTATGGATATATTTTTTGTTTCCATTTATTTACGGTCTTTTTTAAAATTTTTTTCTAAAATATTATAGTCTCAACTTTTTGGGTAAATATATGTAATTGGATCTAAAAGTCAAGTTGGTCTAATAATTTGTTCTACAATATGGTTATTTGAAACTTCTTTTTCATATTCAGCTGGTGTTGCAGATACAAAAAGAATATGGACTTTTTTCTTTTTTCTTCAAGTTTTATCAAGATATTCTATTCAAATCAACGGATTGGCTCCATTTAGCTTTTCATTGCTTTCAAGGTCTTTCTTTATTTTTTCAATGTTTTTAATTCCTAACATATACTCAAGTTCTTGCCAAAATAAAGGTCTATGGTCTATAGCAGAGGGTAGTCTAAATCCGTAATTTATTAGATTTATTTTTCTGCTTCTATCTGCAGAAGGCATAGCTTTAAATTGAGGGATAGTCATGTGAGATTCATCTATGATTAGCAAAAATTCATCTGGGAAATAATCAAAAATACTTTGAGGTGGCTCACCAGGATTTCTTTTTTCAAAATATCTTGAATAATTTTCTACTCCTGTTGCAAATCATGTTTCTTTTAACATTTTTAAATCATATTCTACTTTTTGTTGTATTCTTTGGGCAAAAACTAATTCATTTCTTTTTTTGAAATATTCTATTCTTTCAGCTAATTCTTGCTTGATTTGTGTGATAATTTCATCTATATCATTCATATTTTGCATAAACTGAGTTGCAGGCCAAATTACAGTTTGTTGGGTTGTTCCTATATTTTCCCAAGTGATAGGATTTTTCTTTTCTATCATAAAAATTGTTTCTTCATCAAAATGTATTCTATAAATCATATCTTCTATAGAACTATAAATATCTAACATATTTCACAAAAAATTGAAACATCAAGGTTGTATATCTCATTTCACAGGATTATATTGTATTTTAAGTAGTTTAGCTTTTAATTTTTTAAAGTCATATTCTTGTCAAACTTCTAATTTTATGCTAGATTCCATAAACAATTCGGCAGTTCCAAGTCCATAAATAGCGGAAACAGAACTTACTATTACTGTGTCTTTTCTCGATAACAAGCTGGACATAGTCGCAAGACGATACATCTCAATTTCAGAATTTACAGCAGAATCTTTTTCAATATAAACATCTCTTTCTGGAATATAACTTTCGGGTTGATAATAATCGAAATACGATACAAAATAATTTACTGCATTTTCTGGAAAAAATCATTTAAATTCTGTCGTAAGTTGGGCAGCTAAAGTTTTGTTGTGTGACAAAACTAAGGTTGGTAGCTTTAATTTGTTTATAATATTTGCCATCGTAAAAGTTTTTCAAGTTCAAGTAGCTCATAATAAAACAACTTTATCATTTCATTCTTGAAAATTGTTCAAAATTTGTTCTATAGCTTTTGGTTGGTCTCAAGCAGGTTGGTAAGGATTGTGAAGTTTAAACATTCTGTGTGTTTATGTTTTTAAATTACTATAAAATAAGATTTTAAGTTAAGATTTCAAGTAAGGAAAATTGTATTGATTATTGTTTATATAATTTTTATAATCTACAAGTAAATAATATTTAAATTATAAAAATATAAAAATGAAAAAATTATCTTTATATGTTATATTGGTTTTAGTTTTATGAATTGTGTTTTATTCGTATAGGGCTTATGAAGATGCAAATCACGATATATTTCAAAAAAATAATTTAGCTATTGCGAATTTTAAGTCTGTAGAAAATTATTTGGAAAAACATTATAAGTGAAATTATCCTGTTCCAAGTTGAGACCTTATACTTTTGGATAAGACAAAAAAGATGATTCATCTAACAAATAGAAATACTCCGTTAAATCAGATTAAAAACTTGTCTATAATTCAATGAACTACTTGTCAGATTTTAAAAAATGATAAAAAATTTAATCAAATAAATTATGATCCTAGATTTTCTATTATAAATAAAAAAACTAAAAAAGTGTTATTTAAAAAATGTTTTACTTATTCTGTTACAAAAGATAGGAAACATTTTCAAATTTGATCTTTGACAAAAAATGATTTAGCAATGTTGACTTGAGATTTAACTAAATCTATAACTAAATCTTATGATTCTCCTATTTTAGTAAAAAATTGATCAGAAGACTTTTTGCCTTACTCAGATACAAAATTAAGTCCTGTAGTAGAAATTAAGAATTTATGAGATTCTAAATTAACTATAAATGTATCTAATGACGATATTGATAGAAATATTATTGTTAAAAATGGAGTAAATCAATTATTAACTTGAAATATAAGTTGAAAGTATAATATTTCTATAACTTGAACTGTATGAAAGAATACTCAAATAAAATTTGTATCGACAGACGGTAGTATAGTTTATATTAGATGAGATAAAAATACTCATAAAGTTAATTTTGCTTTAAAAAACTATTCTGTAAATTGAAATAAATTAAATTATTTTGTAGAAACTTGAAGATTTATAGCAAGTATTGTAAAATTATGACCTGATAAAAATATGTCTGTAAATCATAATTGAACTACTTTGGTTATTAGATGAACAAAATTTACTATAGATGCAAATAAAAATACATTTGATACATTTTTGAGTTTATGACATATTGTTCAAAAAATTTGAAATCAAAGTGTTGATTTGAGTATGCAAAGATGATTTTCTTTGTTAAAAAATAATCACTTAGTGAAAGATATGGAAAAAATTAAACAATTAGCATGATTTACAATTTATTCTGATATTTTGAATCAAAATGTTTGAGAACCTAGAATATTTTGAACTTCGAATAATTTAACTTGAATTAATAGAAAAAGAATTCCAATAATTTCTTATAATGATTGACAAAATTTTTCTGTAATTAAATTAACAAAGCAAAGATTTATAGATAAAATTAATAAAAATTTTGAAAAAAATAAATCAAAATATTTTAAGGAATGTAATTGAAAAAATGGTTGTGTAAAGCTTATGAAATATAAAGATGCAGTAAATAATATTTGTGAAAATTTAAACTTATGAAAATGAATAGATATTACAAAATTGTATTATATACTTAAAAATAATTGATTAAAAAAGTTTAGTAATTGAAAATATTGATATTCTTTTAGT
>JALUXR010000076.1 GCA_027013285.1 Candidatus Altimarinota bacterium
AGCCTTACAAAGTATAGGATACAAAGAAATTATATGATATTTAGAATGAAAATACAATTTAGACAAAGCAGAAGAATTATTGAAAAAAAATACTCATCATTATGCAAAAAGACAAAGAAGTTTTTTCAGAAGATATTTATGAGATATGAAAGCAAATCCAAAAAAAAATGTAGAATATATATTTATAAATTAAGTTTTTGAGAATACTTACTTACTTACTTAATATATAAAACTAAATCATCTAAACTAATATTATATTTTTTAAAAATTTCTCTTAAAATATTTACTTTTCACTCAGTTCAATAATTAAGTCTTAAATAAATATTTTCATCTATCTTTTCATAAGAATATCTTTCACTTTTTTCCTTATGAAACTTATAAGACAAACTCTCATCATTAATAAATGTTTTCATTAAAATTGGATCTTTTTCAAATAACATTTTTATAATATCTTCATAAAAAGTAGTCCAATTATCTATCTTATAATCCTTTCACTCAAAAGAATATTCCAAAATTTCTTCTCAAGTAAAATCTTTTTCATCTGATAAAGTAAATAATTTAGTTTCATCTTTTTTTTCTTTATATTCTGTAGTTGATAATTCCCAAACTTTTAAAGCTTTATTTTTTAAAATTTCATATCTTTTTAAAATATTTTCTTCATTCCAAGTTTCTACTTCTTTCAAAAAAGAATTTAAATATAAATGACTTTCATTAAATCATTTTTCCATTCCTTTCTTTTCTTTAAAAGACTTATTACTATATTTTGAATTATATCAAGTTAAGGTAATATTTCATAATGTATGCAAATATCTTTCATGTATTTCTTTTGCATTTTCTCATAACTCATTTTCCCAATCAACTGTTAAAGTTTGTGGCATAATATGCTCAATTGTTAATGTTCAATCTTCAATCAATCTTTCAATATCAGATTCCTTGTTATCAAAATTTTCTAATCTTTCAAGTAAATGTAATTTATTTCTACTTTGAGTATTATAAATATCTTTTAATTTTAAATATTCTGAAAATTCATCATTTTTAGGAAATCTTTGACTTCAAGTTTTATTTAATAAAATATATTTAAATACTTCCACAAAATTATCTTTATAATCAATATAAGATTCTATTTCTTTTCATAACAACATAAAAGTTTTATTCAAAGCATTTGTAGGGACACCACAAATAAATCTTCTAAAAACATAAGATTCAACTATTAACAAAATCTCTTTTAAATTATTTTTATCAATAATTCAATTTTCTAATTTACCATATAAAAATAAGAAAAAAGGATAAGCTACTATTGTCTCTAATTTATTAATTCTTTTTAAAATTTTTGAAATTTCTATATCTTCATCATTTGAATTAATAATTTTTTTATAATATTGAGAAAATTGTAATAATTTTTGTAATAACTCTTCTATATCAAAATTATTCTTTAAAATATAATTTTTAAAAGTTATATAAACTTTATTTTTATTTGGAATTTTTCTTTCAATAAAAGTTAAGTAATCTCTTAAAAAACTACTAACATCATAATTAGTATTTTTTTCAATTTTATACCAATAATTTTTATATAAATATTCTTGTTTTTCTGAATTTTCTTTCATTAAAATAAAATTTCTAACTTTATCAGCTTCAGTTAAATCAAGACCTGTAGAATTCAAACTTTCAAAAATTAATTGTGGATCATCTTCTCATTTTTTAAGCATAATTTCTACAATAATTAATTGCTCAATTGCTTTATAAAAATCTTCAATTTTTATTTCTTGTTCTAAAATTCTGTTATAAAAATAATCAAAATTTATAGTTACATTTGAATTTTCTATTTTTTCTCAATTAAATATAGAATTAAATGCCTCTCTGTCATCTTTTACTGGTTTTAATCTAATTTTCTTAGTTTTATCTTTTGACCATTTATTTATAAGAAATTCGTCATATATTCTTTCCTTTATAATATCTGATTCTATTTTTCAATCATCTAAAACTTTATATAAAGCTAAAAGCAATAAAGAAACTGTAGTTAATCTTTGTTGCCCATCAATAATTAAAAGTTCTTTTCAATATCAATCTTCTTGATAAGCAACAACAGCTCACATAAAATGTGTTCTATAATTTTCTTTAGATATTTGAACTATATCATCAAATAATTGTTTACACTGTTCTTGTTTCCAATCATAATTTCTTTGATAAACCGGAATTACAAAACTCTTTTCAGAACCTTCTAAAAATTGTAAAAATCTTTTTTCTTCTGCTTTCATACTAAATTATATTTACAAATAAACAATATTATCTAATTCTAATTTTAAATTATTTACTTACTCACCTTCTTCCAAATCTAATTCAATATGCAAATCTCCAAGTTGTTCTTCATCTACTTTTGAAGGAGAATTCATCATAAGATCTTGTCATTTTCAAGTTTTTGGAAAAGCATATACTTCCCTTACATTATCTTCATCTGTAAATACCATCATAATTCTATCCATACCAAGAGCAAAACCACCATGTGGAGGAACTCAATATTGAAAAGCTTCATACATTGCTCCAAATTTTTCTTTTACTTCTTGTTCTGTTCTTCATACTTTTTCAAAAGCTTTTACTAATGCCTTTATATCTGTATTACGAATAGAACCTGATGAAATTTCATAACCATTTAAAACTAAATCATATTGATAAGCTTTTACTTTCAATAGTTCTTCTCATTCTTTAGTTTTAATAGCTTCAAACCCACCTTGTGGAGCTGAAAATGGATTATGTGAAAAATCTACTTTTTGTGTATTTTCATCTTTTTCAAACATTGGGAAATCTGTAATCCATACATAAGCTAATTCATCTTTGTTTGCCAAATTTAATAATTCAGCTAAATGATTTCTAAATTTTCACATATAAGATAAAACTACATCTTTTTTACCAGCACCAAAGAAAATTACATCTCAAGTTTTTAATTCTGTTCTATCTACTATCTCTTGTAAATCTTCTTCTGTAAAAAATTTATTTAATGGTCATTTTAATCCATCTTCCTTCATTTGAAAATATCATAGACCTTGAGCTCAATATTGTTTTACCCATTTTTCAAAGTTTTTCATTTGAGATTTTGAAAATACATTATCTCAATTTATAACTTTCAATGCTTTAATTCTATTTTTTTCTTTATCAGAAGCTATTGAAGAAAATATTTCATTTGAACTTCTTTCAAAAATATCTGCTACATCTACCATTTCCATACCATATCTTAAATCTGGTTTATCAGAACCAAATTTTTCCATAGATTCATCAAATGTTAGATTAAAAAACTTTCCGTTTTCTCTTAAAGGAATATTTGAATGAACTTTATCTAATATTTTTTTATCTGACATTTTTTCAGATAAATATACCATAAAATCTTCTGCTACATCAAATATATCTTTTTGTTCAACAAAAGACATTTCACAATCTATTTGATAAAAATCACCAGCATGTCTATCTGCTCTTGGATCTTCATCTCTAAAACATGGAGCTATTTGAAAATACTTATCCATACCACCTACCATCAAAAGCTGTTTATATTGTTGCGGAGCTTGTGGTAAAGCATAGAAACAACCAGGATTTAATCTTGAAGGAACCAAAAAATCTCTTGCTCATTCAGGAGAAGAATTTGCTAAAACAGGAGTTTGAACTTCTATAAAATCTCTTTCATAAAACCAATTTCTTGTAAAATGTAACATTTTATTTCTAAAAAGCATTTTATCCAATACTGGTTTTCTTCTTAAATCCAAATATCTATGTTTATATCTTATTTCTTCACCAGCATTTATATGAAATTCATCTACTTCAAAAGGTAACACCTTACTTTCAGCTAAAATTTTTATTTCATCAATAATTACTTCTATTTCTCAAGTTACTAACTTTGGGTTTGCTTGACCTTCTGGTCTACTCCTTACAGTTCAAACTACTTGCAAAACATATTCATTTCTTACCTTATCAGCTATTTCCCAAACATCTTTATTATGTTCTGGATCAAAAACAATTTGAGTAAGTCAATATCTATCAGATAAATCAATAAAGATAATTCAACCATGATCTCTTCTATGTCTTGCCCAACCTGTAAGAGTTACTTTTTCTCATATATTCTTTTTTGTAAGTTGTGCACAATTTTGAGTTCTTAACATAAATTCTCGAATAAAAAAATAAATTAATGTCTTATTATTAAGGAAATAATATTGTTTTTCAATATTTAAAAAATATTATACAAAGCATTTACAACTTATATTCAAAACATAAATGAAAAAAATCATACTACTAATTATATTAAGTTTATTTTTCTGACAATCTTATTGATTTAATCAAATAAATCTTAAACAATACCAAACTTTAACAAATATTTTATCTTGAAAAAAGCTTAATCAAACAAAATTAAATAAAATATTACAAACTCCACTATCAGCTTGTAATCACTGGCTAAATTGAAAATATTATTTTATAAGTCCAAGATGTTTTTTATCTTGAAATAAATTACCAAAAATAGATTTTAAAACTACTATAGATGATATACTACCTTTCATTTCAGATTTTAAAAATGTATATAATTTAAATTCTACAGAGTTTTATTATACTACTGCTCAACCACAATTTTATATAAATTATAACATTGATAACATAATTAAACAAAATCAAAACAATAAAATAATTTTACATATTTTATGATTATTAAATTATTATATTAAAATTCCAAAAATCTATTTTGAATTCAAACAAGCAAAAAAATATTCTTTTTATGTATCTACAAAAGATTTAACATTACGGAACAAATGAAGACTACAAAATTTTAATATAGCCATGAATCAACTAGATTGATATTTACTAAAATGATGAAAAACTCTTACATTAAATAATTTGATAGCAAATAAACCTTGATATGATACTAATTGAATAAAAAAATGAAAATATTTATTTTATGGTGGAGTTTGTGGAGTTTCAACTATGCTTTTTAGAAATGCTCTTATAAATCCTTATTTATATGTAGAAAAAAGATATAATCATGCTCAACGGTATGTTAATTTTTATTCAAAATATATTTATGGAGATGATTCATCTATGTATGAATATCATAAAATTCTTAATATAAAAAATATTTCAAATTATCCAATATATTTTAAGAAAAAACAAATTTGAGAAAATCTATATTTTATGAGTATTATTCCCAAAAAATCTAATAGTTTTACTTGGATAAGTAAAAAACAAATAAAAAAATTAACAGCACAACTTATAAATAAAACAATAAATAATAATTGAAAACTATTATACACGCAATCTTGGATAAGTAATTACAAAAGAAAAAATTATGAAAGATAAAAAAACTAGGTTTATTATTCCCTAGTTTAATTTTTTAAATTTATAACTCACAATTATTTTTCTACTGCTTTTATCTGTATTTTACCATCTCTTCAAATTTCTGATATTTCTACTTCTAGATCATCTCCTACTTTAAATTTTTTAGTCAAATCTTCTATAAAATCTTTAAAAGATTTAACATGACAAAGTCAAGTCTTTCACTTACCTAAATCTACAAATAATCCATAAGACTCTATTCTCGTAATTTTTCATTTAATTTTTTCTCATTTTGTAGGTTTCCAAACCAAATCTTCTATAAGTTGAATTGCTTTTTCTTTTCATTCAGAATTTTCAGAAGTAATCACAGTTGTTCCATCATCTTCAAAATCTATAGAAACTCAAGTTTGGTCAATAATATCTTTGATAGTTTCTCATCATTTTCAAATAATTTTTCTTACATCATCTGGTTGTAGTTTCAACACTGTAATACTTGGAGCATAAGGTGAAACTTGATCTCTTGGAGCTGATAAAGTTCTTAACATAAAATCAAGTATTTCAGCTCTTGCAATATTTGCTTGCTCAATAGCTTGTTGTAATACAAAAGTAGGCAATCATTTAACTTTCATATCCATTTGCAAAGCATTGATACCATCTGTACTTCAAGCAACTTTAAAATCCATATCTCATGTAAAATCTTCTTGTCCTTGCAAATCAGTTAAAATAATATAACCATATTTTTCACCATCTATTTCAACTATTTTTAAATATTTATTTTCTTTTGTATATTCTTCTACTTCTTCATCAGTAAGTTTTTCAATAACCAATCACATAGCTATTCAACTAACAGGTTTTTTCAAAGGAACTCATGCATCCATCATAGACAAACATCCTGCACATACACTAGCCATAGAAGTAGAACCATTTGAAGATAATGCTTCTGATGCTATTCTGATAGTATAAGGAAAATCTTTTTCTTCTGGTAAAATCGGTTTTAATGCTTTTTCAGCTAAAAATCCGTGTCCTATTTCTCTTCTACTTTGTCATCTATACCCTCTTGCTTCATTTGTAGAAAATGGCAACATATAGTAATGATGCATAAACCTTTCTTCTTCGTCATTTTTTTCTAAAGTATCTTGCAACAATACTTTCCCAGGTGCTCATAATGTAGTAAAAGACAAAATTTGAGTTTCTCATCTTTGAAACAATCAAGTTCCATGTGTTCTATTAAAAAGTCCTACTTCTGTATAAAGTGGTCTTACTTGAGATGGATTTCTACCATCTATTCTATTTCAAGTTCTTAACAAATGTCTTCTCAAAACTTTCTTTACAGCCTTAAAAACAACAGCATTTATTTGTAATCATTCATTTTCAAATTCTTCATTCAACTTATCTTTTATTCTATCATAAATTTCTCAAAATTCTTTTTTATTTGTAGGAAAAAATTTATCTTCATATTCATCAGCCAACTGTTGTGCCCTTTCCATAATTTCGTCTTTAATTTCAGTTTTTGTAGCTTCGATTTTTTCTTTATTAAATTGTTTTATGAATTCTTCTTGCTTTTCACAGATAATTTTTAGTTGTTCCTGTGCAATATCTATAGCTTTTATCAAAACATCTGTAGGAATATCTTCACCAGCAGATTCTATCATAGTTACAGTATCTTTTGTTCCAGCTATCACTAAATTCATATTTCATATTTCATCCTTTGTAGGATTTATAACATATTTTCAGTCTTTATAACCAATTCTTACTGCTCCTACAGGACCTTCAAAATCTATACCAGCAACCATCATAGCTAAACTTGCAGAAATAATTGCAGGCACAGCATAAAAGTTTTCTTTGTCTACTTGTAAAGTATTAATTGTCAAAATCACATCATTTACCATACCAGATGGAAACATAGGTCTTAAACTTCTATCTACAATTCTTGAAATTAAAACTGCATCATCAGAAGGTCTTCATTCCTTTCTTCTGTAAGGTGCTCAACCAATTTTACCTGCTGAATAAAACATTTCTCTAAAATCTACCATCATAGGCATAAAATCCCTATTTTTATCAGGATGTTTATTTATAGTAGCAGCTGTTAAAAATTCTATTCCATCAAATTTAACTAAAATATTTCATTCAGCTTGTGGGGCTAAAAATCAACTTTGAAATCATATTTTTTTACCTTCCCATTCAAAATT